>CBFCXR010000001.1:0-50316 GCA_965602045.1 uncultured Bacteroidales bacterium
CTCGCTTCTTGCTGTTCGCTTCTTGCTGCTCGCTGTTCATTGTTCGTTGTTCGCTTCTTGCTGCTCGCTACTCGCTACTCGCTACTCGCTTCTTGCTGTTCGCTTCTTGCTGCTCGCTGTTCATTGTTCGTTGTTCGCTTCTTGCTGCTCGCTACTCGCTACTCGCTACTCGCTTCTTGCTGTTCGCTTCTTGCTGCTCGCTGTTCATTGTTCGTTGTTCGCTGCTCGCTGCTCGCTGCTCGCTACTCGCTACTCGCTTCTTGCTGCTCGCTTCTTGCTACTCGCTGTTCATTGTTCGTTGCTCGCCTATATATAGTGCGCATTTAACGCTAGTGTAACGCGTGCTGATTGCTTCTCGTTAAATAAATTGGTTCAAGCCTGCCTGCCAGCAACCAGCATCAGCTAAATATTGTATACCAGATCTCTTTAAAGAAAAATACAGTTATTGTTATTGAGACGGCCAGCTTCATTAATGTTCCTGCAAGAAAACCAATGAACGATCCGAATGCTGCAATAAAAGCTTTTTCTGACTCTTTGCCTGCAATTAGCTCTCCAACAAGGGCTCCAAAGAAAGGACCTCCTAAAATACCAAGAATCCCAAATGGCCCCAAAACAATACCCATCATCGGTAAAAGCATTATACCAGCAATTAAACCAATCAAGCTTCCCCATACACCGGCTTTTGAACCTCCAAATTTTTTAGTCCCCCAGACAGGAACTATATAATCAAGGATTTGGACTATTACAGCTAATGCACCTAGAAAGAGCAGGGTATTAATACTAAAGTCAGCAAATTTTGTAAAGTGTGCAATTAGAATTCCTACATAACTAATCGGCGGGCCGGGTATGACTGGAAGAATACAGCCGGCCAGTCCGACGACAATTATAAGGATCGATAATAAAAGTAAAATATAGTCCAGCATAAATGGTTATGTTATATTATTATTAACCCGGTAAAATATATTCAGGCTAATTAAATTTAGCGTCTGGTAATATTACCAGGCTAAATTAACCACTAACGAGTGAACCACCAATTAAAAATGCAGCTGCAAAAGCAATAATTGCATATAATTCAGGGAAAACAGCTAATATCATTGTTCTTCCAAAAACATTGTATCCCGCACCAATAGCGGCTATACCATTAGCACATACCTGTCCCTGGCGTATTGCAGAAAGCAGAGCTACCATACCGAGGGCCAGACCCGCACCAAAAACCGCTACACCATTAAATAAACTCATTTGGGGTTCAATAACTCCATAGATGTTGGCAAGAACAAAATAGCCGGCAAACCCATAAAGGCCCTGTGTCCCTGGTAAAGCACTCAGCAACATATAACTACCAAATGCTTCCTCATTTTTTTTCAATGCACCAATAGTAGCATTTCCACCTAAAGAAACTCCTATTGCACTACCTACTCCTGCTAATCCAATCATCAATGCAACTCCAATATAAGCTAAAATAATTGCTGTTGTCATAATTTTAATATTTTAAAATTAATATTAATATCACTGATTCTTCTTAAATGGTTTATACTCTTTGCCTCCACCGGTAAATCCCGCATTCTTATAAAACTCAACAAATGTGAGACGCAGAGGGTGTACAAATGCACCCAAAACTGCCATAAAAATGTTTAGTGAGTGTCCGACAACGAGGATTAATAAAAAAATAATCTGGCTGATAATGATAGTATCTCCACTCATTTCCAAAGCCAGGTAATTAAATACATATCCCAGAATTGCACTTGAAATACCCAGGGCAAAAAGTCTGATATAGGATAAAAGATCACCAAATATGCCTGTTGCTGTAAAATATATATCTCCCAGGCCTTTACCAATGTTTCCTAAAATTTTTTTATCAGGATTATTTAAAAATAATATCATTATCAGACTTGAGCCAAGTACAAAGAAATATAAATATTTCAAGCTGTGCGATTCTGTTTCAAATTTGTCTTTAATCATAACATATAGAGCACTGCTTATAATTAATATTATCCATCCGAGAGTTGATAAAGCATATTTAAATCCATACTGTCTGCTTATATTAAGAATTTTAACTATCATGCCGAATATTATCTGAATGCCCCCTAGAACTATAGCAAAATAAAACATTTCTTCCGGTTTCATGAACATGCTCTTAATACTGCTAAGGAATGGTATATCAGCCTTTATTAAATCAATCCCGAAAATAGTTCCTGATAGAAGTCCGAAGACAATTGTCGAACCTCCCAGTATTTGTACCAAAGTAAGTAAAGGTTTTATTTTACTCTTTGCACGAAGTTTAACTACGCTGGCGACAGTAAGGAATAATAGACCGTATCCGGCATCACCAAGGCAGAAGCCGAAAAACATCATAAAAAACGGGGCAAAGAAAGGTGTTAAGTCAAGCTCTTTGTAGTCTGGTAAAGAATAGAGTTCTGCTATTGGTTCGAATAATTTTGAAAACTTATTATTGCGCAATTTAACAGGAATCTTGTCTTCATTTGTTGCATCTGATGTGATATAATATATTTCCGAATTATCCAGAAATAAATTTATCTCTTCCTCTTTATCTTCCGGGACCCATCCTTCAAGCAGCATTAATTTTTCTTCTGCCTGCTTTTCTGTATTAATAACTACATTGTCGAAGTTAAACTCTTCCTGTATTTTTTCTTTACCGGAAACAAGCAGTGGTATATACTTTTCAGCATAGAGATCAAATATTTCTCCGGATTTTAAAATAATTTTTTCTATTTCTTTTTGTTTCTTTAGTAATACGTCAAGGGAATTTTCCGGCAGTTTTATCTCCTCTGCATCAAGCTCAATTTTTTCATCACCTTCCTGAACAAGAATAAAATAAGTTTGTCCGCTCAAATGATTTATTTCTTCTATATTATAATTTATTTTCCATTTGTAATTGAATTTTTTAACGGGACAAATAAAAAACCTGATATGATAACCATGTTCTTCAAGTCTTTCTATATTCTCGAATGAAAAATTTCCCCAGGGTCTGATTAATGATATTTCTTTTTTTAATGAAGCAAGATTTTGGGTATTTATTTCAATTTCTGACTGAATATTTTGAATTTCTTTTAATATTTTCAAACTGTCAGTAGTAGTGCTTGTTTTGGATTTATCCTCCTCTTTCCTGCTAATCAGAAACTTTATGGCTTTTTTATATTGTTTAATAAGATCGTACTGTTTTCTCTGGTTTTCATCCTCGAGTTCCCCTGATTCTTTTTCAATTACGTGCAATACTCCAACTTTCCGAAGGTCTTTCAGAAAGTTAAGATATTCCTTATGATAAACAAGGAATGAATATTTCTTCATTGGAATTATCATTGCACTAATTCTGTTTGCTGTTGTCTGTTTTTTACTATTTTTTGAGCAGATTTTGAAAGATTTTCTTCATCTTCCAAAAATCTCTTTATTTTTCGAATAGCATCTTCAAAACCGGGAATCTGAACTTTTTCAAATAAGTTTACTTTTTGAGTTGTCTTTTTCCTTGCACGATCCAGCAACTGCATTTTTTTACTGAATACTTCTTTTTCAATAGCAATAGATGCAATTTCTTTAACCAATGCTATGCCATCAAGAAACCATTTAGGTTTACTAAAAATGCTGAATTTTTTTGTATAGTAATCAATTCCGTCAAGAACAGGTGTTTTCGTTCCGGCAATTTTCTTAACTGATAATTTTGCATCTTCTATGCTTATCAAACTTACATCAAATTCGCCCCACAAAATTACCATATATTCATATTGCCTGATTTTCTCTTTTAGCTTTAGATCCAAACGCTTCATCTCGTCTTTAGCTTTCTTAACCTCAACCCGTAATGCCGATTCCTTATTCTTAATAGTAGGAAGAGCACGCACTCTTACATTAAGCTGCTTATCTAACTGCTGCAGTGATGTTTTATTATATTGAAATTTTATTGCCATGTTATTTGTCTTTCGGCCAGTATTTATCAACTAATTCCTGTCGGGCTCCGACTTCCTCCGGTTTAAAGTATTTTTTAAACAAATACCAACCGGTTTCAAGCATTTCATCAATATCTATATTTACATCAATTGCTAATAATTTCTCTGAATAATCTTCTGCAAACTTCAGGCTTCTTTCATCATAATCTGTTAAATCGAATCCATTCTCAAGTTTGGTTTTTGCATTAGCGGCATCAGCATATAGTTTGATTGCAGCATTCATTACCTGCGGATGATCCTCTCTTGTTTTTTTCCCTATCACCAGCTGTTTTAATCGCGAAAGACTCCTGAACGGATCGACAATAACTTTTCCGATATCGGAATCTCTTCTGAGGAACAGCTGTCCTTCCGTAATATATCCGGTATTATCGGGGATAGCATGAGTTATGTCTCCACCTGATAATGTAGTAACAGCAATAATTGTTATTGAACCTCCCTCAGGAAATTGCACAGCTTTTTCATAAATTTTTGCCAGGTCACTGTAAAGAGACCCAGGCATACTGTCTTTAGAAGGTATTTGGTCCATTCGGTTTGATACAATACTTAGTGCATCTGCAAAAAGGGTCATGTCTGTTAAAAGTACAACAACGCTTTGATTTTTATCAACCGCAAAATATTCAGCAGCGGTAAGTGCCATATCCGGAACAAGCAGTCGTTCCACAGGAGGATCGGCTGTAATATTTACAAAACTTACTATACGATCCAGTACTCCTGCGTTATCAAATACATTTTTATAAAAAAGATAATCATCGTTTGTAAGTCCCATTCCTCCCAGGATTATTTTATCTGCCTTTGCTCTCAGGGCAACCATTGCCATAACCTGGTTATAAGGCTGATCAGGATCTGCAAAGAATGGAATTTTTTGTCCTGATACCAATGTATTATTTAAATCTATACCTGCAATACCCGTGGCTATCAATTCTGAAGGTTGTTGCCTTCTTACCGGATTTACAGAGGGTCCTCCGATTTCACGTTCTTCACCTTCGATATCCGGTCCTCCATCAATAGGATCGCCATATGCATTAAAATAGCGGCCTGCAAGATCATCGCTAACTTTTAAGCTGGGTGCTTTACTGAGGAATGTAACTTCAGCATTGGTAGGTATACCTTCGGTGCCTCCAAACACCTGAAGAGTAACTGTATCTTCAATTATTTTAACTACCTGCGCTAACTTATTATCAACAATTGCTAACTCATCATTGCCTATTCCTGTGGCTTTTAATGAGCAGGTTGCTTTAGTTATCTGGTTAATCCTGGTATATATTTTCTGAAAAGCTTTAGTTCCCATTATACTACCTTTTGTTCGTCAATTATTTTATATAATTCTTTTTCGTACTTATTAAATTTTTCTGACTTAAATTCAGAATAATTCATTTGCTTATAATGATTAATGATCCTTTTGAAGTAGATGTCAATTTCTGTAAATGACTCAAAATTAAATTCAGTATCACAGACATTGAGTACATGATCAAGCATATATTTTTGTCTTTCCACTGGCGTGGACTGGTCTATGTTATTAAATGCATCCTGCTGTAATATTACAAAATCGATAATTTCAGATTTCCAATAAGTTACATGATAATCAACAGGCACTCCATCATCACCAAGAATATTAATTTGTTCGTAAGTTTCTTTACCCCGCTGAAATACGGTTTTGGCCTTATTTACCTGGCTTATCCAGTTATTTGAAATTTTATTTTCAATATATTCGGCAAATTCCGGATATTCAAGATATTTTGAATAACTATCGATTGGATCTACTGCAGGGTATCTTTTGCTGTCAGCACGGTGTTGTGCCAGTGCATAAAAGCATCTTGCTACTTTTTTTGTGGATTCGGTTACAGGTTCCTTAAGATTTCCGCCGGCGGGCGATACAGTACCGATAAAAGTTATTGAGCCTGTTTCTTTATTGTTTAGAACTATATATCCTGCCCTGGAATAAAAGTTTGAAATAACTGCAGGTAAATCCATTGGAAAAGCATCGGGCCCGGGGAGTTCTTCGAGTCTGTTAGACATCTCTCTTAATGCCTGAGCCCATCTTGAAGTTGAATCGGCCAGCATCAGCACCCTCAAACCCATTGAACGATAATATTCGGCAATTGTCATTGCAGTATAAACTGAGGCTTCCCGGGCTGCAACAGGCATATTTGAAGTATTGGCAATAATTGTAGTTCTTTCCATCAATTTCCTTCCTGTTCTGAAATCTTCAAGTTCAGGAAATTCCTTAAATAATTCTACTACCTCGTTTGCTCTTTCACCACAAGCAGCAACGATTACAATATCAGCTTCCGCCTGTTTTGATATAGCATGTTGCAAAACCGTTTTACCGCATCCGAAAGGTCCTGGTATAAATCCGGTTCCGCCTTCGACAATAGGATTCAGTGTATCGATTGTTCTTACGCCGGTTTCCAGTAATTTGAATGGCCGTGGTTTATCTCTGTATGCTTTAATAGGTACTTTTACAGGCCATTTTTGAACCATTGTAACAGGAATATCCTTATTATCCTTGTCAACTAAAACTGCAATAGTATCGGTTACCTTATAATTTCCTGCTTTAACGACGCTCTTAACTTTGTAACTTCCTTTGAAACTAAAAGGAACCATTATTTTATGAGGCATTGAATTTTCTTCTGTTTCACCAAGCCAGTCTCCTGCAATAACAGCATCCCCGGAACCAGCAACTGGTTTGAACTCCCAGTTTTTATCTTCGTCCAAAGCATCGGTATACTCACCTTTTTTTAGAAATAAACCTTCCATTTTGTCAAGGTCATTTTGCAGACCGTCATAATTTTTTGATAAAAGTCCGGGCCCAAGCGTAACCTCAAGCATATGGCCGGCAAAAGTAACTTCGTTGCCGATTTTAAGCCCTCTTGTACTTTCAAATACCTGCACATAGGCATTTTTACCATTTATTTTAATCACTTCGGCCATTAAACTGGTCTTTTCAAAAAGTATAAAGCATATCTCATTCTGAGATACCGGTCCATCAACCTCAACAATTACAAGATTTGAAACAATCCCTTTTACTAATCCTTTTGTTGACATACTAAAATTCTTGATTTAAATAAACTCTTTTGAAAATTCATAACTTTTTTCCAGGTTACTTAATAAATTATTAAATAATTCCTGTCCTGTTTCTTTATCTAATCTTAACCATCTTATAATAATTTCAATTTGCAAAGTATAGGAAAATATTTTTTCTGTTGTGAAATAATGGAAGAAAGTCCAGTCATTTAATAACTCCCATTTAATAATATCAATCTTTTTTTCCCTTTCAACCAGATTATTTTCCTCTAACGCGTTGATAATAGATTCCAGTTTTGGAAATTCAATACTAATTCCGAAGTCCCTTGCATTGCTTTTAATAAGTTTTTCGGTAATTTCATTATTTCCAATAAGCTCATTCTCAACTGTAAGCTGATGCTTTTTGCAATTATATGCTGTAATTATGTTGGTAAGATTCATTTCAAATTCGAACCAGTTCCGGATATACTGGTTATCCAGGCCGCTTAAATAATTGTAGTAAAGTTGAGTAATCTGATTTTCCCAATCTTTGCCCCGAAATAAAGGTAATTCATTCTTATATGCGTGTATAAATTCACCAAAATAACCGGGTATTTCTCTTTCAAACGAATATAATGCATCATCTTTAACCAGACTGAAGATTTCATCGAAATCTTCCTTTGATAAATTTCCGAGTTCATTAATGCCTGACTCAGGATTTTTAAGCAATTTGAGTACGTTAATATTATCATATCTCCAGAAAAATGATTCTATTAATCTGAAATCCTTAAAATGCAATACTTCCCTAAGCTGATTTTTAAAATCCGGAAAAGTAAAATTGATTTTATCGTTATTAAAAAATAACTCAGGAAGACCTGCAACCAAACAATGATATTCTCGACTCATTTCTTACTCTTCAGAAAATAATAACTTGATTAATCTTGGCCTTAAATAATGCTTGAAGAAGTTTATAAAATCTTCTTCAGTAAAGCTGATTTTGAAGCTGCCATCTTTTGGACCTATCTGAAAACCGGATTTAATATCGTTATCAAACCGGATTGCTAAGCCCCCTTTTAGTAAATCTTTTGCAGAACTGTTAAAGTATTGTTGTAAGTCTTTTTCTTCTTTTGCAGGCAAAAGTACCGAAATATCAATAGCTTCATCCGATGAGGATTTCCAGTTTTTTATTGTGATTTCAATCAGTTTCTTAATAAAAGTTTTGTCATTAAATACATTACTGACAGTTGCACTAACAATTTTATCATTAACTAAATCTGTAATCCGTTGTTTTAATGCGTTTATCGCTTGTTTAGAGGAAAGTATAAGTTCTGCTTCAGAATTTGATTTGATTTCGTCAGATTTTTTTTTCGCATCATTAATAATTTTTTCAGCTTCTTTCTTTGCATTAGCAACTATTTCCAGGGCTTCTTTCTTTGAATCGCTTATTATTTTTTCTGCTTCAGTATTTCCTTTTGAAATACCTTCTTTAAATATTTTTTCCGTTAGTTCCTGTAATCTATTCTGCATTTTCCAATTTTATTAATTGATATTTAAGAAGAAAAACTAGAATTTATTAATTCCTGATAATAATAATATATTAGACGAATATGACTTAGTTTTTGAAAAACATCAAATTTAGTGAAAAGTTTATTCATACTATAAAGATTACGGAATGTTTTGCATTTATTTCGAACTAATATAAATCAAATTCGATGCTGGTTACTTGTTTCTCGTCACTCGCTTTTCGTTCTTTATTTTTCGTTGTTCGCTATTCGTTGTTCGCTATTCGTTGTTCGCTATTCGTAAATCGTAAATCGTCAATCGCAAATCGTCAATCGCAAATCGTCAATCGTTAATCCTTTTATCTTTTGTCTTTTATCTTTAGTCTTGTGTAATTGTCATTTGCTTCGCTGTTATTTGTAGTCATTAATAGTCATCTGTAGTAATTTGTTGCCAGTTTGGTAAACAATAGAACAATATAGTAATTCAGTGTACACGCCAACTTATTTCACAGTATAAATTTGAATGATAATGTTCTTATTTATTATTTGAATAATAATTTTTGTAGATTTAAAACAAAAAACTGAAAATATATTTATTATGAATTATGGTGTACTTGATATATTAAGATTACTGGGCGCTCTGGGCTTATTTCTTTTTGGCATGAAACTTATGAGTGAATCCCTACAAAAAGTAGCCGGGGCAAAAATGAGGAATATCCTTTCTGCAATGACTTCAAACAGGTTCATGGGTGTTTTTACAGGACTCATTATTACATCAATAATTCAATCTTCATCTGCTACTACTGTAATGGTTGTTAGTTTTGTTAATGCGGGATTATTGTCACTGGCAGAATCTATTGGTGTAATTATGGGGGCAAACATTGGTACAACAGTAACTGCATGGCTGATTTCCATTCTTGGATTTAAAGTAGATATTTTTTCATTTACTTTTATATTAATAGGTTTAGGATTACCGGTTTTATTTTCAAAAGATAAAAGAAAAAGTTCCTGGGGGGAAATATTAATTGGATTCTCTTTGATATTTATGGGATTACATTACTTAAAACTATTTACTCCTGATATTAATAACAATCCTGAATTATTAGAATATTTATCAAGGTACTCCCAATCCGGCAGCTTGTCAATATTTATTTTTTTGACTATCGGCGCATTTTTAACAATGATTATTCAATCATCAAGTGCTGTTATGGCACTTACACTGGTTATGTGTTATAACGGCTGGATTTCATTTGATATGGCTGCAGCGATGGTTCTGGGACAAAATATAGGAACAACTATAACGGCAAATTTGGCTGCCATAGTTGCTAATACTTCAGGGAAACGTGCCGCAAGGGCTCACTTTATTTTTAATATAGTAGGAGTAATCATTGTTTTATTTGTATTTAATCCTTTTTTAAAATTAATTAATTGGTTTATTATTGAAGTAGGCCTAAATTCTCCTTATTCTTCTGCTGTCCAAACGGCTGATCAAGCAGCCCGGGCTATACCAATTGCATTGTCAATTTTCCATACTGTATTTAATATACTTAATACTGTGGTTTTAATATGGTTTGCTTCGTTTATAATGAAGATTACAATGATTATGGTACCTGATCGTGATGAAGATGAAGAATTCAGCCTTAAATATATTAATACGGGATTGCTTTCAACAGGAGAGTTATCAATACTGCAGGCCAAAAAAGAAATAGTGCTTTATGCACGGCGCGCTACAAAAATGTTCGAGTTTGCCAAAGAATCATATATAGCAAAATCAGGTAAGAAATACAATAAGTATATAGGAAAAATCAGGAAATATGAAGACATATCCGATAGAATGGAAGTTGAGATAGCATCATATTTGACAAGAATATCAGAAGAATCTGTCAGTTCTTCCGGTTCTGAAAAAATAGCAAATATGCTTAATCTTATAAGTAATATTGAAAGCATAGCTGATTCAAGTAATAAACTGGCTGATACAATTGAAAGGATGACTTCACGCAAAGTTGAATTTACAAAAGATATGGACAAGAACGTAAATAAACTGTTTTTGCTCGCTGATAGAATTTTAGCGGAAATGAATGAAGGATTACGAAAGGAAGAGACTTCAATATTATCCAGGAATTATATAATGCTCAGAAAAGAGCTTCAGAATATTGAAGAAAATATGCAGGAAGATCACTTTAAAAATTTGAGAAAGGGAAAATATAAATGTGCTGTTGGAATAATATATTCTGATATTTATAGCGAAATCATAAATCTGGGAAATTACGCCTTAAACGCAACTGAATTGTTTATTCAATAACTTTAAAGCATTTATAAACCATTTGTTTAATAACTTATTCCACTTGCTTCCCGGTGTTCCTTATAATTGGTTATTATGGTATTTCAGCAGCTTAATTTTATTAAGTTAAAGATTTGAAAAAACTAAAATTATTGTAACTTTATGTAATAATCATAATATTCATCTGAAAATTAGAGACATTCATGGAAAAGAAAATACTATTAATTGTTTTAGCTTGTTGTTATTTTCAACTTGGTTTTAACCAGGAAATTGATAAGCTTGTAAAGGACTTTAAGTCAAGTGATTGGACAGTAGTTGTTGTAGCCAAAAAGAATCTGGAAAATTTCGAAGCTAAAGCCTTGCCTGAATTAATTAATTTATTAAATGATAATTCAGTTATAAAACTGGAAAATATAGGTGATCTTATTTATCCGGGTGCCGAAAAGTTTTTTGGTCATGGACAAATAATTAACTATCACATAGATAAGATTTCAATTCGTGCAGGATGGCTAATTGAGGAGCTGACTTTTCAAAATTTCGGATTTAGCGGAATACATATACAGGAAAGCAAGCTAATTGATTATATTAAGTTCAGTTTTCCTGAATATTATAATAATTCAAGTAACAGACAAAAACTTGAAAATAGCTCAACTCTTGAAAAACGCGATTTAATTATGAAGTTGAGTTACGACAAAGTTATTAACTGGTGGAAAAAAGAATCGGGTAACTGGAATAGATTTAATGCAATTATGGATGCACTTAATAGCACTGATGAAAAAAGACAGGTTAAAGCCTTGTTTTATATAAGAAATGGTACTACAAAATGTACCGGACTTACAAAAGACAAATATGAATCAGAAATCAGGGACAAAATTAATGAATTATCAAAAGTTAAGTTGAAAAGGGTATCTGAGCATGCAAAACTGATATTGCTTGATAAGAATTATGAATGGTTAAGTATAAAACAGGATTAATGGATTGCATATCGATATATTCAGGATATAATATTTGTTTTATATTATTTGGTAAAAAATATACTAAAAATGAAAAGGTTTAAATCATTATTAATTCTGGCTGTATTCATTTTTCTATATTGTATTAATGCTAAAGCGCAAACGGGGATATTTATCAAGATGATAGAATTTAAACTGGATCAGATAAGTGATATCGATTATGAAAATGAATATTTCATGACAATTAAGTTTAATAAAGGATCGACATATGAATTCAAAATAACAAATCATCTCGATGCCTATGCAGGAGAGGCAATTTTTAAACTACTGGATGCTGATAAGCTTGTTTTAACAAATTTAATGGGAGAAAAATATTATGAATTATTTAGTTTTGCTTGTAATAAGACGGGATTCTATGATATATTAATTAGGTTTAAAGATAACAAAACAGGTAATACGGCTGTTGTGATAAAACTTGTTAAATAAGAAAATATTAATATTTAAGTCTGGCATCCATATCTCCTCCCTCAATAATCCAGCATTCTTTATCACAGGCAGACCTTACATGTTTAATTTCTAATTTTGTACCATCTATTGCTATGATTTTGGTTGTACCTGCAATGTATTCTACTGCAATAGAGTATTTTTTATTTACGGGCACATACAGGTAATAGGGACTTCCGTATGCCGTATCAACATATTCTATATCATTATTCTCGACTTCATTTCTGTATACTGTCAAAGGAATTGTATCATAAATACTATTAAATGTAAGTTTCACAAATAAATCTGCGCTATCGGGTTTTATCTGGTAACATTCTTCACAATTTATACCATCTGTAAAGATTTTTTCCTCACACGAAAACATTAAGGGTAAGACAAAAAGAATAATAATAAACCTGTTCATTATTGATTATTTTCAGTTTTAAAATTCATCTGTTTTCTTCGGGAAATAATTATTTTTCTTTCGGGTAATTCTATAAACGAATGATAAATTTAATCTGCCCGGATTAACTTTATAAAGATTAAAGTTAGAATACTCATAATTCACATTTATTGTGAAATAATTATTTTCCCAGAACACTCCCGATTTGGGAGCAAAAATAAATTTGTTTGCAGGTTTTGATATTGATCCTCTATAGCTGCCAAAAGTATATAATTCTCTTGCTCCGACAGAAATCCCCAGGGCTGACTGATCCTTAAATTTAATTATATTATACTTTTTATCTAAACTTAAGAAAAGCGCCATCCTTATTTCCCAATACTGATATGATAATGTTTCAGATACGTCTTCGAGAACCCTTTTTCTCCAGGGCCGGATAGTATAACCATAATTTAATACGGTATTATATTTTCTATCATGCAAACCCATATTTACTCCGGCCATAAAATCATTAAGATTGAAATCTACGTTCATGCCAAAAGCATATTGACTGATACTTGGTAATAAATTTCTTTTGCCATTATTTTCCAATAAGAATCTTTTAATAGATTTGTTTTTATGTTTACATGCCAATGATACCGGATTTTCTGTTAGTGATATTTTTTCATTAACATTTGCTCCTTTTTCTGTTAATAATATAACCGATTCAAGGTCTTCCTGTTCAACTGCTATGGCAATCGGAGAATATCCCGAATGTGTTTTCGCATTTACACCAGCGCCATTATTAATCAGTAATTCCGCCAAATTTGAATAACCATTTTGTACAGCACAATGTAATGCCGATAAACCTTTGTTATCTGTTGAGTTAACATCAGTGCCGGCTTCAATTAGCCTGGCTCCTATATCATAATCACCATAGTAAGATGCTAACATAAGGGCATCTGTTCCGGATTTATTTTTTCTGTCTGCTTCTGCTTCATAATATAATAGCATATCCAATATAATAAAATGTCCGTAAGCCGAGGCATACATTAATGGTGTACTACCTGAGTTGTCAGTAATATTTATGTCTGCACCATTTCTGATTAGATATTCAGCAATGTAGAGATTGCCGGTTATAACCGAATTAATTAGTACCGGTATTCCACTATTTGGTTTTTTATCCAAATCAGCCCCATTCAGTACTAATATTTTTATCATGTTGGTATCCTGGTTTTGCACTGCATACATTAAAGGAGTGACACCTTCCCAGGTTTTAAAATTAACATTGGCTCCTTTATTTAAAAGACGTATAACTTCCTGCGGATATCCTTTTTCGGTTGCCAGTAAGAGGTTATAGTCAATATTTCCTTTAATATAGTATGAAGTATCAATTTTGGCCGTATCAGTACTAATTGAATCCTGGGATAATCCATTTATTGAATATGTAATTAACAGTAGTATCAGTAAATGCCTTTGGATTTTCATGTAATATTTATATTGCTGATAAATGCTAAATATACATTATTAATATTAACTCGGACTAATAACAAACTCTATTTAATTGTAATTTAATCGAAGCACAAATATTATACCATTTATCTGAGCACTCGTTAATCAGGATGTTTAAGATCAGGCAACAAAGCTTTTTGACCGGATTGTAGATTCAGTCCGGTTGATTTATGGTAATCTTGATTTTATTGGGATATTTAACTTATTATATTCATTAAAGTCTCTGGATGCCTTTAGTAAATTTATTGTATAAGAGATCAGGTTTTTACTTTCTGCGAGTAAATCCAGATATAAAATACTGATACGGGTATTTGAATCTTCCTTTTTGATCAGCTTTATCTGATTTTTACGAAGCTTTACAATTGTATCTGTTAAATTCCTGGATATTGAAACTATCTTATTAACATTTTCAAATGAATTGCCGGAGATAATTTTTGTTACTTCTTCAAGGAAATTATTGACTTTTTTCCTAAAGCTGCTCAAATCTTTTATCTGCGAGTCTTTCAAAGGCGCATGATTATTATCAACATGATCAAAGACCGGCTTAGCCATTGATAAGATGCTTTGCGTAATATTTCTGAGATTATCCAAAACCACCAAATAATGATGTCCGCTTTCAATGGATTCTGCTTCTTCGAGTTTTCGAATTGTAATTTGTATATTTCTTTTTAGAGATTTAATCTCTTTATCCAGTTTACCTGCATCCTTACCTGACTTCTTAAGTTTTTTACGTTTTTCACCTGCCAAACCATTTATAATGATTTTATATAAATCTGATACTGCAGTTAAAGTAGATATAATCTTTGAGTTACATTTTTCATAAACTGTTTTTCCATCAACAATTAAACTATCGGTTAAAACAGCTTCATCTTTTTCCTCTTTTTTTATTCTTTTCCTATGTAAAATATGTGTCTTATAAAGGAAGAATATTACTATAACAATAAGTATTGGGATAGCGATTACTTTTGCCCAGGAGATAAACAATGCAACCAGGAAGGCTACAGTAAATGCACTCAGTGCAGTAAAAAACCAACCGCCTATAACCGTTAGAACTCCGGTAATTCTATATACTGCACTTTCCCTGTCCCACGCCCTGTCAGCCAGGGATGTACCCATCGCAACCATAAATGTTACGTATGTTGTGGATAGAGGGAGCTTTAGTGAGGTAGCAAATGAAATAATTATGCTTGCTACAACCAGATTTACGGATGCTCTTATTAAGTCAAAGGAAATAGTCTTGTCTCTTTTTACTGTTTTTCTAAAGTATTTATCATTAAATCGTCTGTTAACGGCTTTTGTAATTGATTTTGGTATTATTATTTTAAAAAAATTACCTGCCTGGATTGATTGCCTCACCAGAGTACGGGCCAGCATAGATGACTCGAATCTTTCAAATACCTGGTCCTGGTCACTTAGTCTTAATTCGGTCTTAACCACCGATTTAGCTTTTTTGGAGAGCCAGAGGGTAATAACCATAACCAGTCCGGCAATGAGAAGGAACATAGTAGGGGTTTTAACCTTACCCTGAAGAGCATCCATAAGAAATGAGTCGGGCCCAACTACGTCCTGGGCAATAAAGTTTTTAAAAGACTCAAATCCTGCTAAAGGTACTCCGATGAAATTAACAAGGTCATTGCCTGCAAATGCCATTGCCAGGGCAAAAGTGCCAACCAGTACTATTAATTTAAGAATATTGAGTTTGAATATCCATATCAGTAATTGCATTAAAACTGTCCAGCCGCCAAAACTAATTATCAGTATCGTATATGTATTTTCTTTAATCCATGCTAACTTCTCAGGGGTAACAAATGAAGAGCCTTTAGCTCCTTTAATTAGTATAAAATAGGTAATTGCGGTAATTGCAAAACCTCCCCATATTGCTCCAAAATATTTTAGAGTTTTAATATATTTGAATGAAAAGATTAATCTGGTAACATATTGTACAATTGCTCCCAGACTAAAAGCAACAATAACTGATAATAGTATTCCGGAAATAATGAGCAAAGCCCTGCCCGAATTAATATAATTTCCCAGTTTGTAAATTCCTTCAGGAGAATTACTGATTTTTAACAATGAAATAGCAACGGCAGCACCCAGCAATTCGAATACTATAGAAACGGTTGTAGAGGTTGGCATTCCGAAGGTATTATAAAAATCAAGGAGAATAATATCAGTAATCATTACTGCAAGAAAAATGATCATTATTTCAGCAAAATAAAACTGCCCCGGATGAAAAATGCCTTTTCTTGCAACCTCCATCATGCCGCTTGAGAAAGTAGCACCTACCAAAATTCCCAATGCAGCAATTGTCATAATAACTTTAAATGGAGCAGCTTTTGAGCCAATAGCTGAATTCAGGAAATTTACCGCGTCATTACTAACGCCAATAATTAAATCAGATATAGCAAGAGCAAATAATATAACTACAACTATTAAGTAGAAAGTCGGCATAAATCAAAAAATTTCAATTTTTACGTTGAATTAATTATTGCAATAATAATAAAAAGTTTACAAAATTCAGGTTTTTACTAAATTCGTGTTTAAAATAACAATTTAAATAATTTATGCTAATAAATAGAAAAAATGAAAGGTAAATTATATTTGATCCCGTCAACTTTAGGTAATGATTCGGCGATAAAGGTTATTCCAAAAGGTGTAATTGAAATTGTTAACACAATAAATTATTTTATTGTCGAGAATGTAAGAACCGCAAGGAGATTTCTTTTAAGTATTGGAATAGAAACACCTGTTGACGATTTAACATTTTTCACATTAAATGTAAATACCAGGCCTGAAGAAATATACAGTTACCTTGATCCTGTTTTAAAATCAAATATTGGAATATTATCTGAAGCAGGTGTCCCCTGCGTTGCTGATCCCGGAGCGGAAGTAGTAAAATTAGCACATTTGAAAAATATTGAAATTATACCACTTGTTGGCCCATCGTCAATATTAATGGCTTTAATGGCTTCCGGAATGAATGGTCAGAATTTTTCGTTCGTTGGCTACTTACCTATTCGTAGTTCAGACAGGATTAAAAGAATAAAGCAACTTGAGAAACGATCATACCAGGAGAATCAATCGCAGATATTTATTGAGACACCTTACCGCAACAATCAGATTTTTAAAGATATCATCAATTCCTGCAGTCATGGTACATCTCTCTGTATTGCTACCAATATAACATTACCAGGTGAAAGTATAAGGACTTTAACTATTAATGACTGGAAAAAACAGCATCCGGAAATTAACAAAAAACCGACGGTGTTTATATTAAAAAGGGACTAAGCCTGGTAATGAATTGCTGAGTTTGATTTAAAAGTTATTGCCTGATAATATTTTCAATTTCTATATCATATACCAGGGAAGTGTAATCCGGCACTATTATATAATCATAATAGGGGTGTCTGTAGCCGCCTTCTTCATAGCCCTGTTCATAAGGCACTAATACTTTTGCTTTTGTTCCCATCCCCATAGTATCTATTGCAGCAAGGAAGCCTTTAGTGAAAGGTAAATAGTTATCAGGGGCAGTGGCTGTTGCAGAATACTTGAATATAAGTGGAATAGTGTCAGCTATATTAGATTCAAACAATATTAAGGTATCTTCCAAAAGATAGTAACTTTCAAAGCGGATATGCACAGTATCTTCAGGTTCAATTGTTAAGCTATCTGAAAAATCAGCCGGTTCCAGTTTTTCAAAATAGATATCATTATTTAATACAGCATTATTCAGATTTTCACTAACATAAGAACTTACCAGCAATGAATCAAATAATATAGGATTTTCAATTACTTTTAATAATTCGGTATCATATATTACAGTTTTATATTCATTTTGCCAGTATCCCAGCTCCGAAGGAATTATTAATATTGACCTACCCCCTTCCTGCATCTTTTTCAAACCTATTATAAATCCTGGTATACTACTTTCCAAATATATTTTTTTGGGCCCAAAGACATAATGATCATAGTAATCACAATAAGCCCAGTCATCAGCAAGATTAGCATCAGTTGTTTCTATAATAGTATTATCCGTTTTGGTGCCTGTAAAGTTTATAAGTACATAATCATTTTCAGATGGCGAAATTCCGGTTCCTCCATTAACTACTGCATAATAAATACCATCTTCTGCTATCACAGTATAGCCATCATTTTCTAAAGATTTGATATAGGCATCCCTGTTTACTTTTTCCTGTTCTTTTTCATCTGCCCATTCATCTTTTAAACAGCTGCCCATTAAAAAGCTGATGATTGTTGTTAACGCAATTATTGTATTGTATCCTGTTTTTTTCATCTTAAGATCTTATTAGTAATTGTAATATTATTAGATGATTAATAACGAAAAAGGTTGCTTAAATGTTTTTGCTAATTTACTTTTAAAATTTCAACTTCAAAAATTAAAGATGTAAACGGAGGAATAATTCCGGTTGATGAGCCTTCATTACCAAAGGCTAATTCCGATGGAAGAATGATCAACGATTTTTCTCCTTCACTCATCATTCCCAGTGCCTCCTCAAGGCCTTTAACAACTTGCCATTCAGTGCCATATATGAATTGAAAAGGCTGGTTCCGTTTCACTGTCGAATCAAAGAATTTACCGTTTAAAAATTTTCCTTCATAGTTAATAGTAATAGTATCACCGGGTTCAATTCTTTTCCCTTCACCTTTGAGAAGGTTAATAAAAAATATCCCTGAAGACACAGGTTTTTCAGGCAGTTCTTTTTCTTCAAGAAATTGTTTCAGGATTATTTTTTCATAATCACCAAAATCCTGGATCCAATGTAAAAAGGCTTCTTTTTCTTTTCTGTATGCTTTTTCTGTTTGAATTTCAACTATTTCAATAGTAACCTTCATTTTACTATATTCATTGATGAATTTTGGCAAATTTGTCTGAAGGGTTTTCTTAAAAAAGTCATCGGCAGAAATAATAAAGGTTGCGTTTTCTTTTTCTGCAAGCATCATGAAGCATTCGTCAATCGCACCTTTAAAGTCAGGTTTTGAAATCTGAAATTTCCTTCTACCCATGAAAAATACAGAATCACCGAGTGTTTTATAAATCAGGTCTACAGTAACAAAATCACCGGTCCTGGGTTTCCTGGTGTCTTCACCTATCTTGTGCAATTGATAATAAATACCATGCCTGGCATATTTAAAACCTGAATATTCATGGTGATTATTACACTGAGCTAGTAAAAATAATAAAGAGCTAATTAATATAAGACGTTGTTTCATCAGTTAATAATTTTCATGTTCATTTCATAAAAATAGTATATTTGTTTTATTTATGATTCAGTTCCAGTAATTCTACATCATATACAATTATCGATCTTGCAGGAATTTTATTATCATCTCCGATTAATCCGTGTGCCAGATGCGGAGGTAGAATAAATTTAGCTTTATCCCCTTCTCTTAATAGTAATATTCCTTCTTCCAGCCCGGACTCTATTCCTCCGCGACCGATTTCAAAGTGTTTTGGGCCAAAACTGTCTGAGCTATAACACTCTGTGCCGTCAAGCAAAGAAACATTAAAATTAATTGTAGCATATAGTCCTTCTTTTGATTTTTTCCCGGAACCTTTTTCATATATTATATACCACAAACCCGTTTGTGTTTCAATCATATCCAGGTTTCTTCTTTTTATATAACCGGCTATTTTCTCAGAATCCTTTTTTATCAGAATTTTATTCACCTCAACAAGAGCTTCTTGTGTTTTTTTATATTCTTTCTCCGTTAGGTTTTTAGTCTCTTGTTTGCAGGAAAATAATGAAATATATAATACTATTATTATTCTGATATTATTTTTCATCATTTAATAGTTCTTCTCTATATTCCGGCAATAAGTCCCTGAATATTTTTAATGTTTCTTCCATTGTTGCATTAGATTCTCCACCTGCAGCATTAAGATGTCCACCTCCATTAAAATGCTTTTTTGAGAATTTATTTACAGGAAAATTCCCTTTAGAACGAAATGATACTTTAACATGATCCTTCTTTTCAATAAATAATGCTGAAAAACAAATACCCTTAATTGATAAGGGGAAATTCACAAAGCTCTCTGAATCACCTGGCTGGAATTTATACTTTTTTAATTCTTTTGTTTTCAAACTAATAAATGCAGTATTATATTCGGGAATAACTTCCATCTTTTCATTTAATGAATATCCAAGCAACTGCATTCTGCTTGCCGAGAAATTATCATAAAGTTTACAATAAATATTATCCTTATCAAATCCGTAATCTAATAATTCTGCAACTGTTAAATATGTTTCCTTATTCGAAGAATTATAACTAAAACAACCGGTATCAGACATTATCCCCGTAAATATACAAATAGCAACCTCTTTATTAAAGTACTTATGAAATTTATTATTATTAATAAACTGATATATTAATTCAGCAGTTGAGCTTACATTAATATCAGTAATAATATAATCAGCATTAGGATCCGGATTAGGATGATGATCAATAATAACCTTATAAGCTTTTGATTGCTTAACGTGATTACCTAATTGTTTTATTCTTCCAAAATCATTAAAATCAATGCCAAAAATTATTTCCGCTTCCAAAATTTTTTCAGCGGCAATTTTTTCATTGCCATGGTAAACCAAAACATCGTTATTTCCCGGCAACCAGTGTAAAAATTCCGGATAGTCATTAGGTGCAATAACACTCAGGTTATGTCCTGTATTTTTTAAAAGATTATATAATGCCAACGAAGATCCAATAGCATCCCCGTCAGGATTTATATGAGTAATAATAACAATCCTCCCGGGAGGATTGTTAAGCTTGTTAATTATCTGCTTCTTGTTACTAGTATTTTGACTTTCCAATTTGAAAATATATTAGAATCAATACTGTTTTCTAATGAATTCCTATAAACATCCTTTTAAACCTTATTTTCTTAACGAAATTTTTATCTTTATCAATTGACAACCAGATAAATTTAGGTTTTCCAACGATATGATCGTCCGGCACGAATCCCCAGAAACGGGCATCTAAGCTGCCATGGCGGTTGTCTCCCATCATCCAGTAATAGTCCATCCTGAATTTATATTCATCTGTTTCAATCTCATTTATATATATTTTACCATCCTCAACTTTTAAATTATTATTCTCATAATGATCAATTATACGGCGATATAAAGAAAGATTTGAAGTGTCAATTTTTATTGTTGCTCCTTTTTTGGGTATATATAAAGGTCCGAAATTATCAAGGTTCCATTTATATCTTATATCATGGGGGAAAACCGAGAAATCATAATAACCCTGGGGCATGATTATTTTATTAACTGAAACAACATTTCTATAATTTTTAATGATTTTCAAATTGTCTTTAGTAAGAGGTATCTCCCATGCAAAATCCTTATTTATATTCCTTTTAATGTCTGTTCTTGAAATGCCCAGCTTTTCCAGTTTTCTTCTATTCAGTGCTGAACCATTTGTAATGATTTCATAATCAAATTGAATCCCCGGAATATTGTCCTGAGGTTTACTATTAACATAAACGTTGCCGTTAATAATTTCCAGAGTATCTCCCGGAATAGCCACACATCTTTTAATATAATTGTCTCTTCTATCTACGGGATGTACGACTATATCCATATTTTCCCAGATGTTTTTCCTGGCCTTATTATAATAATATTCATCATCTTCTCTGATTTTCCTGTAGAACATATCCATTTGTTTAAGTTTTTCAGCTTCTTGCAGAATAAGAAGATAATAACTTGTATTTCTTTGTTGTATTGCAACCGTATCGCCTTCAGGAAAATTAAATACCACTGCATCATTTCTTTTAATTTTCCCGAATCCTTTTAATCGTTTATATGGTAGTTTTATCCATTCAAGATATGACTTTGTTTTTGTTGTAAGCGGGAGGGTATTTTGGGCAAAGGGAAAAGCAAGTGGCGTGTTGGGTATTTTCGGTCCAAAAGCAACTTTGCTGACATACAGGTGGTCACCAACCAATAGCGATTTTTCCATAGAAGGCGTAGGGATTTTATAGTTTTGAAAAAGAAATATATTTATAAGTGTAACAGCAATTACCGCAAATATTAAAGCATCTAACCATTCGATTAACGTACTGTTTTTTCCTTCTCTTTTTTTCCAGAAACTCCAGTTTACTTTTTTCGATATATAGATATCGAATATTATTATTAATCCAGGAAATAACCAGTAACTGCCAAGCCAGATAACCCATAGAATATAAATTATTGATGCAAATGCAAACTTTATATAATCCTTCTTAAAGAATTTCATATTTAACTTTTTAATCGGTACCATATTTATTGAATTGATTTAAACATTCTTTTCCATCTTATTTTACCAAGTGATTTTTTATTTTTATCCAAAGATAACCAAACAAACATTGCTTTACCAATTATATGATTTTCAGGAACGAATCCCCAGAATCTTGAATCATTTGAATTATGCCTGTTATCACCCATCATAAAATAATAATCCATTTTAAAAGTATAACAATTTGTATATTCTCCATTTATAAGTATTGAGTCGTTATTAACTGACAAATCATTATTTTCATAAACTGAAATAATTCTGGTATATAACGGAAGATTATCAATATTGATATTTATAGTTTCATTTTTTTTTGGCACCACTAAAGTACCAAAATTATCTTCCGTCCATAAATATTTATCATCAAAAGGAAAAATCTGACGATTAGTTGATAAGGGATCTACACTTTCATATTTACGGATACCTTTGACTATCTCATATTGTCTTATTTCATTATAAGTTTCCCGGGTTAAAGGTATTTCATATATTGAGTTTAAGAAATTATAATTTATATCGTATGCGGATATATCAATTTCTTCAAAAACAGAGTTGTCAATTTCCTTATTTTCAGATATTACAAAGTAGTTATACTGCAGATTTTCGGGTTCCATTTCCGGCTCTCCATTGATAAATGCTTTACCATGTATAATTTGTATTGTATCACCAGGTATTCCGATACATCTTTTGACATAATTTTCACGTTTATCAACAGGATGTGTTTTTATTTTATAATTTTTAAATATATGTTCATGTCCGTATTTTCTTACTAATGTATAATAAGTTTCGTCGGTTTTGGGATAATTAACTGCTACTGTATCACCCTCAGGAAAGTTAAAAACAACAACATCATAGTTATTTATTTTAGTGTAACCCGGCAATCTTTTATACGGTAATTGCAGCCATGTTAAATAAGAACTAATTCCTTTAATAAAGGGCATTGTATTATGTGAGAATGGCATAGACATCAGGGTTTGGGGAAGTCTGGGGCCATATCTGAGTTTATTCACAAATATATAATCCCCTACGTAAATTGATTTCTCCATTGATGATGTTGAAATTGTGTAGGGTTCAATAATTAAAATCCTTAAAAAAAGAACCAATATCAGGGCAATTATGAAAGCATCCAGCAACTCTGTTTTGAATTTATATTTATCATCTTTCTTAATCCTTTTTTTCCAAAATGTCCAGTTTACCCAGTTAGTTATATATATATCTACCAGTATAATTATACCAAGAAACAACCAGTAATTCCCAAACCATGATACAATTATGGTATATATTATCGAAGAGATTAAAAGCTTAAAATATGGATTTTTAAATAATTCTTTATAAGTCAATTTGTAAAAGATTATTTATCTAACCGGAGAAGATCATTAATAGTGTAATATCCCTTTTTATCTTTTATAAATTCAGCTGCCAAAACGGCTCCCAAAGCCAATCCTTTTCTGCTTTTTGAAGAATGCTGAATTTCAATGGTATCCACAGGAGAATTGTATGTAACTTTATGGATTCCTGTAATATTGTCTTTTCTTATTGAAGTTATTTTAATTGAATTATCATCTGAGGCTTTATTTAGTTCCCATTTATTTTTTCGGTTAATAACAGGAATAATATCGTTAGCTAATTTTATTGCTGTACCACTAGGCGCATCCAGTTTTTGAGTATGATGAGTTTCTTCCATTGTTATTTCATAATCGGAGAACAAATTCATTATTCCTGCCAGATATTTATTAAGTTGCATGAATATATTTACACCAAGGCTAAAATTTGCAGCATAAAAAAGGGTCTTATTATTTTCTTTACAGATTGCTATTATTTCTTCAAATTTATTGAGCCAACCGGTTGTACCCGAAACAACAGGCGTATTTAATTCAAAACATTTAAGTATGTTTGAATATGCACTATCGGGTAGAGAGAAATCAACAGCAACATCTACATTTGAAAGATTCTTCTTATTCAGGTCGGATTGGTTATTGATATCAATAATTAATGAAATACTATGGTTTCTTTCAATGGCAGCTTTTTCTATTTCCTTGCCCATTTTACCATAACCAAGTATTGCAATGTTCATAGTTATTTTTCTGATTTATTGTTTGAGAAGATACATAATTGTATAAATATGTCATTTTATTATGAATCTCATCTGGAGTCCGGAGCTTCGGAATGATTTTTCAGGTGACTTTTTAAGACAGCTTTGATATTATTTTAAGCTGATTATTTAATAGATTTTACAATTGATTCAAAAGCTTCCGGGTTATTCATGGCCAAATCAGCCAGAACTTTCCTGTTAATTTCTATTCCTTTCTTTTTAAGTTTTCCCATGAATTCCGAATATGACATTCCATATTGTCTGACTCCTGCATTAATACGCTGAATCCATAAAGCTCTGAAATTTCCCTTTTTCTTTCTTCTATCCCTGTATGCATATTGAAGAGCTTTTTCATAGGCATTTTTTGCCACTGTAAAAACATTCTTGCGACGTCCAAAGTAGCCCTTAGTCTCATTAAGAATTTTTTTTCTTCTTCTTTTTGATGCAACAGCATTTGTAGTTCTTGGCATACCTATATTTTTTTGAATGAAAAGCGGTCTGCTATACAGCAAAACTCTTAGGTGCTAATTCACTCTGATTAAAAAACTATGATTTATTATTAAGAATATAAAATATCTATTTTAATGCTAATAAAAGCTTTGCACTTTTAATGTCAGCTTTGTGCACAGTTCCAAAATATCCAAGGTTTCTTTTTCTTTTTTTAGACTTCTTGGTTAATATATGGCTTTTATAAGCATGTTTTCTCTTAATTTTCCCTGTCCCGGTAAGTGAATATCTTTTTTTTGCTCCGGGATTTGTTTTCATCTTAGGCATTCTTCTTATATTTTTTGAAATTGTTAAGTTTTCTTCTTTATTGGTTTTGGTGTAATTATCATGTTCATCCTTTTTCCTTCCAGTTTTGGCATTTGTTCCACTTTACCTAATTCTTCAAGATCTTGTGCAAAGCGTAATAAAAGAATTTGTCCGTCTTCACTATAAATAATTGTTCGTCCCTTAAAAAACACATAAGCTTTGACTTTTGCTCCATCCATTAAAAATTTTTGAGCATGTCTTAGCTTAAAGTTGTAATCATGATTATCAGTATGAGGCCCGAACCTGATTTCTTTAACAACTATCCTGGCAGTCTTTGCTTTCAACTCTTTTTGCTTCTTCTTTTGCTGATAAAGAAATTTTTGATAATCAATGATCTTACAAACCGGTGGATTTGCATTCGGTGAGATTTCTACCAAATCAAGATCCATATTATCAGCTAAGCCAAGAGCTTCGTTGATAGGATAAACATCAGGTTTTTCAATATTATCACCGACTAGTCTTACTTTTGCTGCTCTAATTTCGTCATTCTTTGCAAAATGCGGGATATCTGCATATTTACCGCTTCTTTTGAAATTTTGTACAGCTATCTTTATGTCCTCCTATATTTAATTAAAAATCAATTATTAATAGAATCAAAATGATTGTCAATTTCTTTATTTAAAGATAATATAAAATCTTCTAATTTCATAATACCTTTATCACCCTCACCATGTTTTCGTACTGATATTGTATTGTTTGTAACTTCTTTTTCGCCAATAATTATGAGATAAGGAATCTTTTTCATTTCATTATCTCTAATTTTTTTTCCAATTTTTTCACTTCTATGATCAATCAGGGTGCGAATATCGGAATTATTTAGAAAATTTAAAACTTTTTCTGCATAATCATTAAATTTTTCGCTTATCGGAAGTATGACTACCTGGTCTGGTGCCAGCCAAAGAGGAAAATTACCTGCTGTATGCTCAATTAGAACAGCAATAAATCTCTCCATTGATCCAAAGGGAGCCCTGTGAATCATAACGGGCCGGTGCTTCTGGTCATCACTGCCGGTGTATTCCAGCTCAAATCTATCAGGTAAATTATAGTCAACCTGAATTGTGCCGAGTTGCCATTTACGGCCAATAGCATCTCTGACTATAAAATCAAGCTTTGGCCCGTAAAATGCTGCTTCACCATATTCAATTGTTTTTTCAAGCCCCTTTTCTTCAGTAGCTTCTATTATTGCTTTTTCTGCTTTTTCCCAATTTTCATCAGTGCCAATATACTTATCCGTATCATTAGGATCACGAAGTGATACTTGTGTTGTGAAATCATTAAAATCAAGTGCCCTGAATATATATAATATAATATTAATAACTTTTGAAAATTCTTCCTTCACCTGATCGGGCCGGCAGAAAATATGAGAATCGTCAATAGTAAATCCTCTGACCCTTGTAAGACCGTGTAGTTCTCCGCTTTGCTCGTACCGATAAACAGCACCGAATTCTGCTATACGTATAGGTAAATCTTTATATGACCGTGGTTTCCTGCTGTAAATTTCACAATGATGTGGGCAATTCATTGGCCTAAGCAGGAATTCTTCTCCTTCTGCAGGTGTACTGATTGGTCTAAATGAATCTTTACCATATTTTTCATAGTGCCCTGATGTTACGTAAAGTTCCTTTTGTCCGATGTGCGGAGTAATTACAGGAAGATACCCATGCTCCTTCTGGACTTTCTTTAAAAAGTTTTCGAGCAACTCTCTGAGCACTGTCCCTTTTGGTAACCATAAAGGTAAACCCTGTCCGACCCTGGCAGAGAAAGTAAACAGTTCAAGTTCTTTGCCAATTTTTCTATGATCCCTGGCTTTTGCCTGTTCCAGCAAGTTAAGGTAATCGTCAAGCATTTTTTTCTTTGGGAAAGAAATTCCGTATATTCTTGTAAGCTGTTTCCTTTTTTCGTCTCCACGCCAATATGCACCGGCAATACTTAATAGCTTTATCGCTTTAATTGATCGGGTGTCAGGTAAATGCGGCCCGCGGCATAAGTCAGTAAAACTTCCCTGGGTATAAGTCGATATATTCCCGTCCTCAAGCTCATTTATTAATTCAATTTTATATTCATCTCCCTTTGCTTTAAAATAGGCTATTGCTTCTGCTTTATTTATTTCTTTACGAATAAATTTATTGTCCTTACTGCCAAGTTCATACATCTTTTTTTCTATCTTTGGAAGGTCAGCATCCACTATTACAGCACCATTTCCGGGATCAACATCATAATAAAACCCGTTTTCTATTGAAGGGCCAATACCAAACTTAATACCAGGATAAAGCGTCTCTAATGCTGCAGCCATTAAATGTGCAGACGAATGCCAGAACGCATGCTTACCTTCAGGATCATTAAATTTATGAAGTTTTATGCTGGCATCAATATTTATCGGCCTTGTAATATCCCAGACCTCACCATTTACCGTTATGGCAGTAACTTCATTAGCTAAGCCGGAACTAATGCTTTTTGCTAATTCCAAACCGTTTATTCCATCTTTATATTCTTTAACAGAATTATCCGGAAAAGTAATTTTTATCATGGGATTTGAGACTTAATTTAAATTTCGAAGTGCAAAGATATAAATTAATTCAATTTAATAGATCAGGTTGCTGGTTACTTATTGCTGGTGGCTCGCCGAATCTTGCCTGACTGAAGGCAAATGACAATAATTCCTGCCAGACGGGCAGGAATTACAAAGAATAAATAATAAAAAACAAATAACAATTTTCAAATAATGAATATTTTAGTAATTGGAATTTATGTATTATTTGATATTTGTTACTCACTATAATACTTGAAATATTAATTGAGGAATAATAAAATCCAACAATTTATAAAAAACTATAAATCAAATGAATAAAAGCTTGTACGTAAAAATAAACCTGTTTATTGCATTATCCTTTTTCCTGGATGCCAGACTTGTCCATGCACAAACAGAAGAAGAAATTTCACTGGATAAAATATATCTTGAAGGCACATTTAATCAAACAATAATTGACAAACTAACATCAATGAAAGATGGGGAACACTATACTATATTGGAAGGAAATAAGTCAATTATAAAATATAATTATGAAACAGGTACTGCTGTTGATACAATATTTGCAGTAAACAGGCATTATGATGAGAATTTAAGGCAAATATCAGATTATGAGTTTGACAGTAATGAATCACAACTTCTACTTGTCACTTCCAGGCAAATGATATACAGGCATTCTTTTTCAGCTGATTATTATATCTGTAACCTAAAGGATAATAGTATAACACCATTATCACCCGGAGGCAGTCAGAGACTTGCTACATTTTCACCTGAAAGTAATAAGGTCGGATATGTCTTTAATAATAACCTGTATTACAGGGATCTTTTAAATAATAAAACGGTTCAAATAACAAAAGATGGTAAAGAGAATGAAATAATTAACGGTGCCCCGGACTGGGTGTATGAAGAAGAATTTGAGTTTACAAAGGCTTTTGAATGGTCGCCGGATGGCAGTAAAATTGCTTTTTACAGATTTGATGAGTCACAGGTTAAGCAATTCAATATAGTGATATACGATTCACTATATCCTGAATTGTTTAAATACAAATACCCTAAAGCAGGTGAAGATAACTCGGTAGTTAGCATTCATGTATATGATGTAATTACAGGACTTACAAAAACTATGGATATTGGTGCCAATAGTGATCAGTACATTCAGGGAATCAAATGGACAAAAGATCCGGATAAACTATGTATAACCAGGCTTAACAGATTGCAAAACAGAATGGATATTATATTTGCTGATGCCTCTACCGGAAAATCGAAAATAATTCACACTGAAGAAAGCAAATATTATGTTTCTGAAATTACTGATAGCCATATAACATTTGTTAATGATAAAAGGCATTTTATCCTCAGGAGCGGTATTGATGGCTATATGCATTTTTATTTTTTTGATATTAATGGTAACTTAATAAATCAGATAACCGGAGGTGAGTGGGATGCTGATGAGTGCCTGGGAGTTGATTTGGATAATAGTTTGTTATTTTACAGCTCATCGGAAGACTCTCCGTTAGAGCGTCATGTGTATTCAATAAAACTGGATGGCACAGAAAAAAATAAGCTCACAAAAAAAACAGGGACTAACACGGTTGTTTTCAGCAGGGGATTTAAATATTTTATTAACTTTAATTCAACAGCTGATTCACCTTACTACATTACTGTTCATGGTTCGTCAGGTAAACTTATAAGAGTCCTGGAGGACAATAAAATATTGTCAGACAGGATAAAGATATATGGATTTATAAAAAAAGAATTTATAAAAATTCCGGTATCAGATAATCTGGAATTAAATGCTTATTTAATTAAACCGGCTGATTTTGATGAGTCAAAACAATACCCTTTATTTTTTTACGTTTACGGCGGGCCCGGCTCACAAAGAGTTAAAAATGAATGGGAATCAAGATTAGCATGGCATCAGATGCTGGTTCAAAATGGATATATTGTAGCTTGTGTTGATAACAGGGGAACAGGCGCCCGTGGGGAGGAATTCAGGAAATGCATTTATATGCAGTTAGGTAAGCTGGAAACTGAAGATTTAATAAAGTCGGCAGAATACCTTGCGGGCTTGCCATATATTGATAAATCAAGAATTGGAATATTCGGAGGAAGTTATGGAGGTTATTTAACCCTGTTATGCCTGACAAAAGGGGCTCATGTTTTCAAAACCGGCATTGCATTGTCACCCGTAACTTACTGGCGTTTTTATAATACCATATATACTGAAAGATATATGCGTAAACCGGAAGATAATATAAAAGGTTATGAAGAGGGTTCACCAATAAACTATGTTAATAAATTGACGAGTGATTTATTATTAATTCACGGTACTGCTGATGATAATGTTCATATTCAACATTCTATGGTGCTGATTGAAAGGTTAATCAAGAATAATATCCAGTTTGAAATGCAACTTTATCCTAATCTAAAACATGGAATAATTGGAGGTTATGCAAGATATCACTTATATAAATTAATAACAGACTTTATTTACAGGAATCTGTAAAATTCTACAGGGATGAAATATTTCTGGTTAAAGAATGTAATGGCCATATAGTCAATGGCATAAGGTATGTGTTTATGAGGAAAAAAATAGTTTGGCACGGTATTTGAATTTGGTAATACAGATGATCTTAAAATTTAGAAATCATGAAAAAATTTATACTAATAATTGCTATAATACCAATTCTTTTCGCAAGTTGTGAGAAGGAGCCGTATGCAGATTTTTTTGCATCAAAAACAGTGATAGACGTAAATGAAATTGTATATTTTACTAATACTTCATATAACGCTGATTATTTTGAATGGGATTTTGGCGACGGCACATTATCATTTGTAGATAATCCAAGTCATCATTTTGCCAGCGATGGAATATACACAGTATCACTTTCAGCTTTTAACGGTACAAGGTTAATTGACAGAGCTTATATTACATTAGAAGTACTATATCCAACAACTCTTGAGATTACAGTTCTGGAATATTTTGATGAATATCCTGTAGCAGATGCAAGTGTAATATTGTACCCCAGCCTTATCGACTGGGAATACGAGTCAAATTATATCTCTGAAGGATTTACTGATGGAAATGGTGTGGTAACATTTACGGGATTAGACCCTCTGTCGTACTGGCTTGATGTCTGGCATGAAAATCATAATAATTATTTGCTGGCCGAAGAAGATGAGAAGTGGATAAGAACATTACCTCTGTTAAGGAACAGAATAAATACCTTTATTGCATATGTTGATTATTTTGAAAGTAAAAGCAAAAGTACAGGGAAAAAACGGGACAGAAATTTGAGTAACTATAAAATAATTAAACTGGAAAGGACGTTTAAAGATAAACCTTTACAAAATACAACGACGTTTAAGTAGTGGGTTTGTAGTGATTATTTAGTGCGTCGGAAGGCCGGTCAGATTAATCTACCGGCCTTTATTTATGTATATTATATAAATTATATGTAGCCTGAAGCACCCGAATAAGCAATTTTTTTTTAATTGATAGTTTATAAAATTTATATATTTGCATTCCACTTTTTTCAGGATTATATAATACGCTGAATATTGAGTATATTAGTATAGGATTTTAAATATATTACTTTGATGGCCTGGTCCGGGGTGATAAATGCCGAAGTGGCGAAATTGGTAGACGCGCATGTTTCAGGGACATGTGTCTGCAAAGGCATGAGGGTTCGAGTCCCTCCTTCGGCACAAATACTGTTCAGGGTTCTGAGTTGAGTATACAGTGTTCAGTGTATTGAGTACAGTGTCCGGAGTTCAGAACGCAGAATCCAAAATACTGAACATTATTTGCCCAGGTGGCGGAAATGGTAGACGCGCATGGTTGAGGGCCATGTGTCCCAACAGGACGTGCAGGTTCAATTCCTGTCCTGGGCACTAAATCTTCAATGAATTCCTCAAACTTATATATCCCTGGTAAACCTGGAATTGGATATTAACAATCACTGATTTTTAAGTCTGGAACAAGTTTTATTTGTATAATTGTTTTTTCATAATATCATAAAGGACATCCTTATTAATGGGTTTTGATATGTAGTCATCACATCCTGCTTCAAAGCATTTTATTTTATCCTCATTATAAGCACAGGCTGTTTGTGCTATAACCGGCAAGTCTTTTCTGAATTCTTTAACTTTTCTGGTCGCTTTATAGCCGTCCATTCCGGGCAACTTAATATCCATTAAGACAAGATCAATTTTGGAATTGTCTCTTACAAATTGAATAGCTTCTTTTGCATCCTTTGCAAACAGACAATTAAGTTTTGCATCTTTAAAAAGTTCTTTAAAATACAAGACATTTAAATCCTCATCCTCAACTACCAGGATAGTTTTATTATTAAATTTTTTTGTGGTTTCTTTATAAGTATCATCAATTAATAATGTTTCTTCGTTAACAGCGTGAGAAATTGTAAAGTAAAATGAACTTCCAATACCCGGGGTAGAGTTTATCCATACCTTCCCACCCAGTAACTCGACCAAACCTTTTACAATGCATAAACCAAGTCCCGAACCACCGTATGTCTTTGACATTGATTCATCAACCTGCCTGAAACGTTGAAATATAATTTTTTGAAATTCTCTTGAGATACCAATACCTGTATCTTTGACTTTGAATTGGATAGTATGATTATCTTTAACCGTATAACCGAATTCGATATACCCGGTGTCTGTAAATTTAAATGCATTGTTCAGAAGGTTTGTCAGTATCTGCCGCAGCCTGTGTTTATCAGAATAAATATAACATTGATCTGTATATTTGTGTTTAAGACGAAAATCAATACCGGGTTTATTATTTTTATTTTTATATAGTTCAAATTCATAATATACTTCATTCATTAATTTACTTATATTAAACGTATATTTATCAATTTTAAGCTGCTGAGCTTCAATTCTTGACAGATCCAAAATATCATTTATTATACGTAATAGTTGGCTGGTGCTATCTTTAATAATTTCAGAATAATATCTTTTTTCTTCCTTTGAAAGCTCTTCACTATTTAACATTTCGGTAAAGCCAATAATTCCATTCATAGGAGTACGAATCTCATGTGACATATTTGCTAAAAATGCAGATTTCAAACGATCAGATTCTTCAGCTTTCTCTTTAGAATTAATTAATTCATTTTCAGCTTTTTTTTGTTTTGTGATATCACGTGCTACTTCTCCCAGTCCAATTATATCTCCCACGTTATTCAGCACCGGGAATCCCTTAACTTCCCATATTTTATTGTCAGGTGTTGTAATAATATTAAAATGAACCTTCTTGGATTCCAGGGCTTTTAATACCGGGCATTCTTCGCAAGGCTCTTTATTATTTAATAGTACTTCATAACAATATTTATTCTCGAATTCAATGGGATCAATATTAAGATATTTGCTTACAGCATTATTCGCCCATTTTATTTTTAAATTTTCATCATAAAACAAAAACAATTCAGATGTTGAATCTAATATCATTGATTTTTCCTTTTCTACTTTTTCCAACGCTTTTTTTGTTTCAATTATATCTGTAACATCATGAATAGCTAAAATTATTTTGTCATAATTTTTTATTTCGGTATTTAGTAACTCGCCAACACAATGTATGGTTTTTAACCTTTTATCGGGGCAGTTAAATTTGAGTATTAAGTCAAAATTTTCTTTTGTTGATGTTAACTCATTAATTGCATTTTCAAATACTTTCCTTTCCGATCGCTCTACTAAATGGATAATATTTTTTAATGAAGTTTTGAATTTTTCAGGTTGTAATCCAAAAATTTTATAAAATTCCGGGGAACATTTGCAAATCCCGTTTTTAATATCAATTTCACAACTGCCTAAATGTGTTATTTCCTGTGTTTTCCTTAAATTATTTTCACTTGTTTTTAATAATTTCTCGGCCCGTTTATGTTTTTTCCGTATTTCCGCATCTTTTATTTCTCTCTCAATAGCAGCACTTAACCGGTGCAGATTATCTTTAAGTATATAGTCGGTTAATCCATTTTTCATGGCTTCAACCGCATTTTCTTCACCAATTGTGCCTGACACGAAAATAACCGGCAAATAATCATTTAAATTTTTAACTATTTCCAGGGCTTCCAGTCCTGAAAAGCCGGGAACCTTATAATCAGCTAAAACGATATCGGGTTGAAATGAATTAAGCATTTCAATAAATTCATTCCTGTCATCCGTTGCTTTATAAGAAAAAATTAATTTATCTTTTTTTAATTGATTTAGTGTCAATTTTATATCGTATTGATTGTCCTCCAGTATTAATATTTTTTTCATAGTCTTATATCAGTTTACAGGAGTTTTTAGCGAATTAAGAAAACCTTGAGGTAGATCAAAAATTTCTTAATGTCTTATCTCAATACTGTAACATTAAGTTAAGAAAAAAAAAAGAAAAAAGTTTAGGGGGGCAGATGATATATATCACCAATAAAGTTATTGGAGAGTGAGGTTTACATAAGATAGCTCTGATTAAGAACGTAACTTTGCAGATTAGGGGATTGTCCTTATAAAAAAAGTTTCATTTCTGACCGGATGGGATAAATTTTGCTAAACAAAGTACATTAGAAATTAGATAAATAAGATTTCTCGTTTCACTCGGAAATAACAAATAAGAGGTCTTTTTGGTCAGTTTCGGAATTAGATAATTTAAATCCTCTCTGAACTGTTTTTTAGTTCAGCCACTAATATTGGACGCTATTTACAACTTTCGGTTTGCTTCCCCCGGATAAAACGTGTTTTACTTTCAGGATGAGCCGGTTTTAATTCTAAAACATTTTGTCAAACTCTTCTACTTCAACAGCCGGTGATGTTGTAAATGCTATTCCTGTTAACCTGGTTAAGGCAACAGAAGCTTTCAATACATCTTCTATACCCGGGAAGCTTACAATAAGCACCAAATCCTGTTCTGAAAGCAATGCATACATTGATTTGACTTCGCCACCAAAATTTTTAATATTTTTATTCAAAATATAGAACGTATATTTATTTTTGGACTTGTATACTATTCGGTTTAATACTAATATCAATGTTGACTAAGTATTCTGCTTCAAATACTATTATATTTCCTGATCCTGAGAAGGCTGATCATGATGGCTTGCTTGCAGTTGGTGGCGATTTATCAGTTAATACTTTAATTAATGCATATTCTCATGGAATTTTTCCCTGGTATAGCGAAGGATCACCAATTTTATGGTGGTGCCCGGATCCCCGACTAGTGTTATTTCCTGAGAAACTGAAAACTTCGAAATCACTAAGGCAAATTATAAACCAAAAAAAGTATTCTGTAAAAATTGATACATGTTTCAGGGAAGTTATTGAAAATTGTGCATCAATGAATAGAAAGAACCAGGAGGGAACATGGATTACCGACGAAATGAAAGAATCCTATATATTATTGCATAATGAAGGATATGCACATTCGGTTGAAACATTTTATAATGATAAACTTATAGGTGGTTTGTACGGTGTATCCTTAGGTAAGGTATTTTTTGGCGAATCAATGTTTTTTAAAATGACTGATGCATCAAAGGTAGCTTTGTATTATTTAGTGGAACGGCTTAAAATCCTGAAATTTCATTTTATAGATGCACAACAATCGACACAACACATGAAAACCATGGGGGCAGAAGAAATTTCCAGAAAGAAGTTTATAAAAATGTTAACAGTTGCGCTAAAGGTATCAGCAAAAGATAAAAATGGCATTAGTTTTGAAAACTAGTAGCCGATAACCCATAGTATCCTTTCTTCATCTGCACATTTCTCAGTAAATTCAATAAGTTCTTTATTTATCTGTTTCAACTTTGCGAGGTAAGTTTCCCATTTTTCAACCCAGTTTTTATCAATATTAGTGAGTTCCTCAACGAATCCCCTGCCAAAGAGTTTCTGAGAAATTAAAGTTTTAAACTTATCTTTTGATTTAATCCTGTCAAATTCTTTAAGATTTTTCAGTAATTCATTTCTTAGGGGAATGATTTTTCGTGAGTTATATTTTGTTGAGCTAAAATAATCATAAAGCTTATTGGCATTTTCAAAACAAGCAGTAAACAAATTGAAAACCGCGCTGTCAAGATATATGGATTCTGAATCACAACGCTTATAATTATTATTGTCACCAGTTATATTAAGCTCAACAAAGTTGAGATCATCAGCATCATAAATTTCTAATTTCATTTTAGTATCTAATTTTTTTCTAATTTAATATAAATAAATATATTAATTCTTAATCAATTTCCAAAATTATAAGTTAAGGCTTATAAATTATATTATTTTTATTATTATTTGCATAATCATTCTGCTTAATTTGTAAACTATAATTTAAAATCGGATATGAAATGACTAATTTGAAAGAGTTTAAAAAACAAGCATATAAATTTATTGATTGGATAGTTGAATATTATGAAGATATTGAAAAATATTCTGTAAAACCTGATGTTGAACCTGACCAGATATATAAAAAACTACCGGCTAAACCACCTGAAAATGGAGAACCTATTGATACTATATTTGAAGACTTCAATAAGATAATATTGCCGGGATTAACACACTGGCAAAGTCCTAATTTTTTTGCCTATTTCCCGGCAAATTCCAGTTTGCCTTCTTTTCTGGCTGAGATAATAACTGCCGCACTTGGTGCTCAATGTATGAAGTGGGAAACTTCACCGGCTGCAACCGAATTGGAAGAGTTAGTTATGGACTGGTTAAAAAAAATGCTGAAACTGCCTGACTATTTTCATGGTGTAATACAGGATACTGCATCAACATCAACTCTTTGTGCATTATTGACTGCCAGAGAAAAGCTATCCGGTTTTAAAATTAATGACCTTGGATTTGAATTATCAGATGCTTATAGAGTATATTGTTCGGAGGAGGCTCATTCATCGGTTGAAAAAGCGATTAAAATATGCGGCATAGGCAGCAGGAATCTAATTAAAATTGAGACTGATGAACTTTTTAGCCTTAAACCGGATGTATTAAAGAAAAGGATCGAAAAAGATATAACAGCAGGGAAAAAACCTTTGTGTGTTGTGGCAACTTTCGGTACAACAAGCTCAACAGCAATAGATCCCATTGAAGAAATTGGTAATATATGCAGGAAATATAAGTTATGGCTTCATGTTGATGCTGCATATGCAGGCTCTGCATTAATTCTGCCCAAATATAGAAGAATGGTTAAAGATTTAAGGCAAGTTGATAGTTTTGTTGTGAATCCTCATAAATGGCTTTTCACAAATTTTGATTGTTCAGCATATTATGTCAGAGATAAAGAATCATTGATCCGGACTTTTCAAATAGTTCCGGAATATTTAAAAACACCTAATCAGGGAAGAGTTAATGATTATTGCGATTGGGGTATTCAGCTGGGAAGAAGGTTCAGAGCACTAAAACTGTGGTTTGTAATAAGAAATTTCGGATTAAAAGGTTTACAGGATAAATTAAAAAAACATATTTCATTGGCCGGCTATTTTAAGGAATTGATAATAAACGATAAGGATTTTGAACTGGTTGTACCGGTTAATTTTAATCTTGTTTGCTTCCGGTTTAAGCCGCAAAACATTTTATGTCATGAAACCCTGAATAAGATTAATGAACATTTATTGGAGACTATTAACAACACAGGTAATATTTATCTGACTCATACCAGGTTAAAAGGGATTTATACCCTGAGAATGGCTATAGGACAGACAAACGTTGAGAAAAGACATGTTGATGGCGCCTGGAAATTAATTAAGGAAAAAGCGTATAGCCTTAAAATTTAATAATTAGTACTTTACCCTTATAAATTAACAGAAAAATTGAAAAGCAAAATCATATCATCAGTAACTGAACTTTTTAAAGACTGGTTAGGGGAATCTCCCGTAAGTATTATAAAATTGCCTGAAACAACTTCGGGTAGAAAATATTACAGGCTTCAGGCAGGTGATATTTCGGCAATCGCCGTATTTAACAATAACAAGAGGGAGAATAATGCATTTATTTACCTCTCTAACCATCTTCGGAAGCATAGTGTTAATGTCCCGCTCATTTATAAAGTTAATGATAAGAATAATGTCTATTTGATAGAAGATTTGGGAGACATGACTCTTAATAAATACCTGGGAGAAAATAAAGACAAAGATTTATTTACTAAGATAGCCGGGGTCATATATAAAAGGATTATCGACGAAATGCCTGCGATACAGGTCAGTGCATCCCGTGATTTGGACTTTAGTATTTGCTATCCCAGACCTGAATTTGATTATCAAAGTATAATGTGGGATCTGAATTATTTTAAGTATTACTTTCTGAAACTGGCAGGAATAAATTTTGATGAACAATATCTGGAAAAAGATTTCCAGGCATTTACTGATTATTTGCTGGAGGCTGATCGTAATTATTTTTTGTACAGAGACTTTCAGTCAAGGAATATTATGCTCAAAAACGATAAAATTTATTTTATCGATTATCAGGGTGGCAGGAGAGGAGCTTTACAATATGATCTGGCTTCATTACTGTTTGAGGCAAAAACGCATTTATCATATGAGCTTCGAGAAGAATTGCTGGATTATTATATCACTGTTAACTCAAAAAGAAAAAATTTTAACTCAAAGGAATTTATCAGATATTACCCCGGATACATTTTCATTCGGATGATTCAGGCGATGGGCGCGTATGGATTCAGAGGTTATTTTGAACGTAAAACTTTTTATTTGAATAGTATACCCTATGCTGTTAGAAATTTGAACTGGCTTTTATCAAATTATGATCTCACGGTTAAGATGCCGGAATTATCCGGTTGTTTGCAGAAGATAACTAATTCAGAATTACTTAAGGAATATGAGCAACATCAGGCAGAATTTGTCATTTCTATTAATAGTTTCTCTTATAAATCCGGCATGCCTCAGGACAACTCGGAAAATGGGGGAGGATTTGTATTTGATTGCAGGGCAATGCCTAATCCTGGCCGATATGCCCAGTATAGCCAATTAACAGGGAAAGATAAATCAGTAGTTGACTTCCTGGAACAAGAGCAAGAAGTCAGAAAATTTCTCGATAATGCATATTCAATTGTTAAGGCATCAATTATAAATTATCAGGCCAGGAATTTTACAAATCTCATGATAAATTTCGGCTGCACAGGTGGCCGGCACAGATCAGTCTATTTCTCCGAACAACTAGCTAATCGGATAAGACATGACTTTAATATTAAAATTAAATTACGGCACAGAGCTTTGGAAAATATGTCTTAATTTAACGATTGAATAAAATTTAGAAATTTTAACAAAACAAAATAAATAGTTAAGGGTTATTGTATTATAGATGAATAGCATTACAGGGTAATATTTTTTTGAACTAAAACCGGAATCATTTTATGAAGGCAATGATATTAGCTGCAGGGGAGGGTACACGTTTAAAACCACTAACTAATAAAATACCCAAAGCATTAATTGAGGTAAATGGTAAACCATTGTTGGAGCATACGATTCGTTATTTGTTATATTATGGTGTGGATGAGATTATTATTAATGTCCATCACCTGGCTGATCAAATCATAGATTATATTAAACTTAAAAACTATTTTAACATAAGAATAGAATTCTCAGTTGAAAAGGATAAATTATTGGGAACGGGCGGGGGATTAAAAAAAGCATCATGGTTTTTCAATGACAGTAAATCATTTTTCCTTGCAACTGCAGACATAATTACTAATCATGATCTTAACAAGTTGTATAGTATGCATGTACAATCTGATGCCCTGGTTACATTAGCTTTAAAATCCAGACAGTCAACACGGGAACTATTATTAAATGACGATTATCATTTATGCGGGTGGAAGAGTAACGTCACAGGAGAAAGGAAATTGGTTAACGATGATGCAGATATAAAATATTCTATTGCATTTAGCGGGTATCATGTTATTAATCCTTCTATTTTCAATAAAATCTCAGAAGAAGGCTCATTTTCGATAATTGATTTATATTTAAAGCTGGCAAATGAAAATGTAATTAATGGATTTATTCAAAATGATTCATTCTGGATAGAGTTTGGAAGAATAGGAAACTTTAAAGCAGCCGGGCGATCAAAGAAACTGAAAAAAATAATATCCAAATACAATGATTAATTAACTTCTGACAGCATTTTGCTTATAAATATGCATTTATTTTCCCAACTTCTGACTTCAAAATTATATACTGTTTAGTTTTTTTTGTTTATTTGCGATCTTATTGCATCACCTTATTTCAGTAATCAATGAATAAAAAGGACAAAAATTTAATAGACACATTAGTTGATCCTTTTCAGAGATTTTTTCAAATTGAAGCTTCAGGTAGTATTCTTTTGTTTATTGCTACACTGGTAGCTCTGTTATGGGCAAATTCGAGGTGGGATATTTTTTATACCGAACTGTGGGAGAATAACTTATCAATAAAATTAAATGGTTTTGTATTATCCAGATCTTTACTGCATTGGATAAATGAAGGCTTAATGGCTGTTTTCTTTTTTGTTATAGGACTTGAAATTAAGCGTGAGATTCTTGTGGGTGAACTTTCATCTTTAAAACAAGGGACTTTACCCGTTATTGCTGCTATTGGAGGCATGATATTTCCCGCATTTATTTATTATGCATTGAGTAAGAATACTGTTACCGAAGCAGGTTGGGGTATACCAATGGCTACAGATATTGCATTTTCATTGGGTGTGCTGAACCTGTTAGGCAAACGTGTACCTGTTAACCTGAAAGTATTTCTTGTTGCTTTTGCTATTATTGGCGACCTTGGTTCAGTATTGATTATTACATTATTTTACAGCGCTGGCATTAACTTTAGTTTTCTGATAATTGGACTTGGATTATTTTTCGTCCTTGTTCTTTTTCATCAGTTGAGGATAAGGAATTATCACATTTACATGGTCATAGGATTTGTTATATGGTATATGTTTTTAAGATCCGGTATACATCCAACCTTCGCAGGTATCTTAATCGCATTTACAATACCAATGCGGCGCAAAATAAGAGTTCCCGTTTTTAAAAAGAGAATGATTGAAAATTTAAATGTTTTTAGCAGTAAGTCAGGAAGTTATAAAAAGCTTTTAAACAAAAGGCAGTTGGCAGGGATTGATAATATGGAGGATGAAATTGAAAAAGTACAAAGCCCCTTACAATTTCTTGAGCACAAATTACATGGATTTGTAACATTTATTGTTATCCCTCTCTTTGCTCTGGCTAATGCAGGCATTGTTTTTAAAGCCTTTAGTGCTGAGGAATTTTTTAATTCAACTAGCCTTAATGTTGAACTTAGTCTGATTATAGGAAAACTGTCAGGCCTGGTAATTTTTTCATGGATCAGTATTAAAATCGGAATCGCCTCCCTGCCGGAAAAGACAAGGTGGATTCACCTAATAGGTTTAGGACTGCTTGGGGGTATGGGATTTACAATGTCTTTATTCATTTCTAACCTGGCATTTACTGATCCCGGATTAATAAATTATGCTAAAATAGGAATCTTAACTGGCTCTTTAGTTTCAGGATTATTGGGATTTCTTGTATTGAGATTTAGTCTGACTAAACAAAAAGCCTGAAATTTAGTTTATTATATACAGTTGTAAGAAAAATTGAAATGATAAAAACCGCAGAAGAATTAAATATAAGATTTGAAAACAGCTCTCCCCGTCAATTACTTCAGTATTTTCTGAATGAATTTAAAGGAAAGGTAATTCAGAGTTCGAGCCTGGGTGCTGAAGACCAGGTATTAACCGATATGATTACAAAGATTGATAAAAAGATTAAAATATTTACACTTGATACAGGCAGGTTATTCCCCGAGACATACGAACTAATTGAAAGAACCAATAAACAATATGATATAAATATTAATATTTATTTTCCTGATTGGCAAAAGGTAGAGAAAATGGTTAGAGACAAAGGTATTAACTTGTTTTACAGGAGTATCGAAAACAGGAAACTTTGCTGCCATTTGCGAAAAATAGAACCCTCAAAGAGAGCATTAGAGGGATTTGATATATGGGTGTCGGGCATACGGAAAGATCAGACAGTATCAAGGTTTTATAACAAAATAATTGAATGGGATGATACTAACCGGTTAATTAAAGTTAATCCGTTGTTGAACTGGACTGAAAAGCATGTATGGGATTATATTAAGAAAAATAATGTTCCTTATAATGAACTTCACGATAGAGGATTTTCCAGTATCGGCTGTCAGCCCTGTACACGTGCCATTAAATCCGGAGACGATTTCAGAGCCGGACGGTGGTGGTGGGAGGAGCCGGACAATAAAGAGTGCGGCCTTCATAATGGTAAAAATCCAGGCAAGTCATGATATAATACCTGATCCCAGTAACTCATTATCGACATACCATGCAGCAAATTGTCCCGGCGTGATACCGCGTTGGGATTTTTTAAAGACAATAAAAAGGCCTTCTTCTTTCATATGCAGGACAGCTTGCTGTAATGGCTGCCTGTAACGTATCCTTACAAGATAATCATTTGATTTGCCGGGGAAAAGTTTTAAATCTTCCCGTAGCCAATGTATATCATTTAGCGGGATAAATAACCCTTTCCGGTATAAACCAGGGTGATCTTTTCCCTGCCCGGTATATACAATGTTTTTTTGTACATCAATATCAATAACAAAAGATTGTTCGGGCCTGCCGCCAATATTCAATCCCTTGTTCTGGCCAATTGTAAAAAAATGAGCTCCATTATGTTTCCCTGCCGGAACACCATCTGATATTGAATAACTGTGCTTACCGGTAATTCTTTTCAACCGGACTGCAGAATGGTTTTTATCTTTGATAATTTCCTTATAGTACTGGTATACAGCCAGGTCACGAGGTATTTCAATAATCGACCCTTTTTTCAGGATTAATTTCTGCTGTAAAAACGTGGGTAAATCTACTTTTCCAACAAAGCATATCCCCTGGGAATCTTTTTTTTCAGCTGTGGAGAGCTTTTGTTCCCGGGCAATTTCCCTTACTTCTGACTTATTTAAATGCCCCACAGGAAATAATACCGTTTTTAGCTGTTCCTGTGAGAGCTGGCACAGGAAATAACTTTGTTCTTTGTTTTTGTCATCGCCGGCCAGAAGCCTGTATATTATTTTATTTTCTTTATGTGCTATCTCCTTTTTGCAGTAATGTCCTGTTGCTATATAATCAGCTTTGAATTCCAGGGCAGCTTTTGCAAACAGATCAAATTTTATTTCACGATTGCATAATACATCGGGATTGGGCGTACGGCCTTTTTCATACTCCGAGAACATATAATCAACAATACGTTTTCTGTATTGCTCACTAAAATCAACCGTATGAAAGGGCACCCCGATTTTTTTTGCTACAAGTTCAGCAAATAATAGATCATCTTTCCACGGGCAATCGCCTGATAATGTTCCTGTAGTGTCGTGCCAGTTAATCATAAACAGGGCAATAACATCATATCCCTGCTTTTTAAGAAGATATGCTGCTACACTGGAATCCACTCCACCTGAAAGTCCGATTACAACCTTATTTTTCATTTTGTAAAACTGCCTGAAAAGCCTTTCATCTTAGTCATTCTGAATAAAGTGAAGAATCTAAATCTCAGATTACGGATTTTTCACATCCGTCCTACATGACAATAAGGGTGAATAACATGACCTGACAAACGACCCCTTTTGATTTTGGCTTTTTTGATCGCCCCAAAATTATAAAAATAGTAATTTATATACTACATCTTTGGAAAAGTAATGGATGAGAAACTATACTTTATTTAATAAAGGGTTGGTAAAATTAGCTGGTATTTATCAAATAATATTGTTTTAATGCATATTGAGAAGTAATTAATACCTTTAACAATGAATTAGAATTAAACAGATAATTATGAAGAAAATACTTGGAGTAGCAGGAAGTCCCCGTAAAAATGGAAATACTCATATTCTTGTTAAAAATATACTTAAAGGAGCAAAAGATAATGGTGCCATTACAGAAATATTATTTCTGAAGGATATGGATATTAAGGAATGTGACGGCTGTCATACATGCTGGAAAGGTAACGGGTGTTCTAAAAAAGATGATATGAATAATATATATCCGAAAATTATTGAAAGCGATATAATTATTTTTGGTACACCGGTTTACTGGTATGGTCCAACTGCATTGATGAAAGCCTTTATTGACCGGTTTGTTTATTTTAATTGTCCGGAAAATCGTAAAAAAATTAAAAATAAGTCAGCTGTAATTGCAGTTCCTTTTGAAGATAAGAGCATGGAGACTGTCGCACCACTAATAGAATTTTTTACTAAATGCTTTGAATACCTGCAATTGAGATTTATTAATAAGATTATTGTTCCCGGAGTAACAGCCAGGGGTGAAATTTCAAATAATAAAGAATATATGGAGGAAGCTTACAGTTTGGGAAAGGGATTATTATGAGATGATATTTGTATTTCTGCCTCTTGATTTCGCATAGACCAGTGCTACGGTTCTGTATAAGAAATGTCCAAATTTCATATAAGGCGCGTAGATGATAATAAACCATACACTAACCAGGTGGAATATATATATATGATATGAAATATTCCAGTTTTGAAAGCGACCGATTTCAAGAAACACGCCTGATAATGTCAATAGGAAAAAAGAAATCAATAAAAGCCAGTCAGAATAATTGCTATTGCCTGATATTTCTTTATTAAAAAGTCTCTGATATATCATAATACCCAGACCAGTAAGCAGGAGTAGAGCCGCAAAATTCCCTGCTATTTTTACGGGGCTGAAAAACGGAAGAGGATAGTTATCTGTTATAACAGCTATTATTGCCATAACTGTTACTAATAAAAGCAGTATAAAGCCATAAAATACCATCAAATGGGAAGTTCTTCTGTGTTTTTGTGAATTACACTTGCTAAAATTTGAATGCGTCATTATTTCATTAATAACACTTTTAACACTTCTAAATTTACTAAGTTGTTTTTTCCCCGGGTAATTGTTTTTCAAATCACTCCAGAATTTTCTAATACTGAATAAAGTAGTACTTATAACCAATAATGTAAGCGTAAGAAATGAGCTATTTAACCATGCATGTGGAAAGAACTTTGAAAAATTTACAGGTCCCGGAGGAATTTTTAATGTACCGGCAGCATATATTATGGCAAGTATTACAACCAGGGGAATGGCCAGCGATATTGGAAAGAAAACAGGATTATTTAATATTTTTGCAATAAATTTTGGTTTTGCATAATGTAAATAATTTATTTGCCTTAATGCTGCCAGAATATCTGCAGGTTTTATACCCCGCGGGCAATATGTTGAGCAGTCTCCGCATTGATGACACAACCAGATATCAGGATTACCGATTAGCTTGTCTTTCAATCCCCAGCCCGCCCAAAATACCTCTTTTCTGGGAAAAGGTTTACTCTCGGGAGTAATAGCACAAACTATAGTACATTCTCCACATTGCATGCATTCTTTTAAGGATGAACCACTGATCTTTTTTGTTTGCTGTATAAAATCAATATCTGGCTGAATAATATTCATATTCATCAAAAGTAATATGTTATCAATAATATGCAAAATGAGTATTAAATCTGTAATAGCATGCTTTATATATAATAAGAATAAATTATCAGCACACTGCCGCCTAAGCTTCGTTTGATGCCGGATGCTTCAGGCGACAATGTTAGCTAAGGCTCCTTCAGGTTCCGTTTCAGGCTCAACCTTAGTCTTAATCCCGGGATTTTTAAATATTGGACTGAAAAGGATAACTCCATTAAAAAAGAATCAAAAAAACGCAACAAAATCTGTTAATAACAGTAATATAAATTAAAAAATTGTATTTATTAAATATTTGTATACTACTGAACTACACTGCAGGCATAAAATATTTGAAAGTAATATCAAGCATTTTTAAAAAAAGAAATATATTTACCGATTCAAAAGTGACCTCTGTCATAACAAATATTATAATTTAAAGTATGGAATTTCCGGATAATGTAAAGACGATTATAAGTAAGTTTGAGCCTATTACTCTCAGTGAAATGAAAGATGTTGAGCTGATGAACAGGACTGATATAAAATATGTTTTTAGTATTGATAAATTTCCTTATATACTTGAAAAAGCTGAAAGACTTTATAGAATTCTTGAAGTAAAAAACAGGCGTATCCACACTTATAACAATCAATATTTTGATACGGATGATTATCAGATGTATTCTAAACATCATAGCGGGCATCTTAACAGATATAAAATCAGGTACAGAAATTATGAGTTATCGAATATGGCATATCTGGAAATAAAATTCAAATCTAATAAGAGAAGAACGATAAAAAAGCGTATAAAAAATAATTTTAGTACAAACATAAACAGAGTCTCCGGTAATTTTATTGAAAAAAACTCCCCTTATAAACCTGGTGATCTGACACCTATATTAACTAATGATTTTCAAAGGATAACATTGGTACACAAAACTGAAAGAGAAAGGATAACCCTTGATTTTAATATGTCTTATGCCTGTAATTGTTCAGGACCAAAAAAAACACAGGCTTTACCCAAGCTTGCCATTTGTGAAGTCAAGCGAAAAGGATATTCCAATAGTTCAGATTTTATATCAATATTAAAATCAAATGGCATACGGCAGACAAGTATGAGTAAATACTGTATTGGTGCTGCACTTTTATATGATGACTTAAAACAAAATAGATTTAAGACCAAGCTTACATTTATTGAAAATATTCATAATTCTAATAACAAATAGTAAAATATATTTATTATGCAGTTGTATGGTATAGACCTAATAGACATTCCGGACTTTTCAGAATTAATTCTGCGATTTTTATTTAACCTTTTAGTTGTACTTGTTTTGATAAGAATAATTTATTATTCTGTAGCAAGAAGGAAAGATTACCTTTTTACATATATTCTGATAGGAACAGTTGTGTTTCTGTTATGTTACCTTCTTGAAAATGTAAAGTTGCAGTTAGGCTTAGCTCTTGGGCTTTTCGCAATATTCGGCATTATAAGATATCGTACCAATCCAATTGCAATAAAAGAGATGACTTATCTTTTCATTGTAATTGGAATATCAGTTATGAATGCTTTAGCCAATAAAAAGATAAGTTATTCTGAATTAATATTTACAAATTTTGCAGTTATTGCAGTAACCTATGGTCTTGAAAAAATATGGCTGTTAAGGCATGAATCAAGGAAAACTGTAATATATGAAAAGATTGATTTGATTAAATCGAAAAATTACAATCTTTTAATTAAAGATCTGGAAGAAAGAACCGGGTTAAAGATTAACAGGATAGAAATAGGAAGAATTGACTTTCTGCGTGATTCTGCAAGAATTAGAATCTATTATTTCGAACCAAGTAACCTGGTGAATATTTCTGATGAGGAAGACAGTTATATGGATAATAATGACGATGGGGATTAATGAAATAGCATGTAGAAAGTCAACATTTAGACTCATTGCATTATTTCTGGCTGTAATATCAAATATCAATTTATTTTTTGCACAGGATAAGGACTTTGAACTATGGACCGGTGTTGCGTTAGAAGCAAATCTTTTTAAAAATATATCATTTGATCTTGAAGAAGAGATAAGATTCCGAAATAATGCAAGCGAATTTGCAGTTTATTTCACAGATGCCGGTATTTCAATTGATTTGTTGAAGAGATTCACATTCTCAGGAAACTATAGATTTATCCGGAATAAAGAACTAACTGATAATTATAGCAATATTCACAGATATTATTTTGACTTGAGCTACAGTAAGAATGTAAGCAGATTTCAGTTTATGTTCAGAACGAGATACCAGATAAGATATGAGAATGTGTATTCCAGTGAATCAGGATATTTACCGGAAAAATACAGTAGAAATAAGTTCGGATTGACTTATAATATATATCGCAGTCCATTGAAGGTAAGATTATGGGGTGAGTTTTTCTATCAACTTAATAATCCGGAGGGTAATAAGATTGATAAAATCCGTTATGCCCCTGAACTGAGATATGTCATTAATAAATCAAACGAATTGAAAATATTTTACATAATAGAGAAAGAATACTATATTGAGAACCCTTCGATTATTTATATTTTAGGGATAAGTTATGGTTATAAGATATAGCATTCAGTTTGAATACTTTATACCTGAAGGTACACCGGAAAGTTTTATTCTTCGCATCGCTCAATGTATAAATCCAATACATCATATCCATATTTTTCAATATAGCCAAGTTGAAGAGACTTAAAAAAATCATTACATGCTTTTTCTTCCTGGTTCAATTCTAAATACACTAAAGCACGTATTTTATATGCAACCGGATTATCTTGATTAATATTTAATGATTTACTTATATTTGATAATGCAAGATTATAGTCTTTTTCCTTATAATTGGCATGGCCCAAATGACAATATAATTCTGCATCTTTTGGTGTAAATTTTAAGCCCTTATTTAAGAATTCAATTGCCTCTTTATTCTTGTCCATCTTAATTAGAATCAGACCTAACATTTTATAGGCGCGGAAATTTGATGCTTCTATTCGAATAATTTTTTTAAATGTGCGGATTGCTTCATCATCCTTATTAAGTTTCATTTGGATATCAGAAATAGAGTATAGGGTATTTACATCTAATGAATCATACTGTAAAACAGTTAAAAAATCATTATAGGCTTCAGAATAATTTTCTAACGCATGCTTCGCTTCTCCTCTTTTTTTAAGGCATTGCAGTATTATATCCTCATCATCAGTATTGTTAATAGCTTTGTTGCAAAATAGTATAGCACAACCATAACTTTTTGTGACAAGGCAAACCTTACCTCTTAATAAATATGCTTTTGGTGAGGTTTTATCAATCTCCAGTGCTTTATAACACATTTTTATTGTTTCGTTATATTGCTTACTGCAATAAAATAACTCACCAAGTTCAAGGTAGTACTTTTGATTATCAGGCTCTAATCTTACTAACTTCCATAATATATCAAATGCGCCACTATAGTTCTTATGCCGGGCAAGTTTTTGAGCTTCCAAAAATAGTGATTCACTATTCTGGCATTCCGAATTACTATAATTTAGCAATAATAATAATGTTAGAATTAGAGTTAAATTATATTTAAAAATGCGTAAATGCCTTGTAATCATAAATTTAAAAATTTAAAAATTCAAAAATATATTTTATTTTTTATAATAGGAAATTATATCAAATTTTATTATGTGATAAATTATCTGATTTAAAGATAATTATGTAGCATAATTATTCTCGAAAGCCTATATTTATGAGGATTTGCCAGATAGTAGATAATTAAAGGCACTTACAAATACTGTCCCAAAATTTATCGGCAGTTTTATCCCACGTAAATTTTTTTCTTTGGATTCTGGCTTTATCAATTAAAGATTTCCGAATATTAACATCACAAAATATATTCAACATTGCATCTTTAATTGAATCAATTGAAGAAGGTTCAACATATAAAGCCGCATTTCCTCCAACCTCAGGCATTGATGATACTTTGGATGTTATAATTGGTATATCACAATACATTGCTTCGAGCAGGGGTATTCCAAAACCTTCGAAATAAGATGCATATACTAGTGAAATGGCTGATGCCGTAATGATTTTTAAATCTTCGGAACTGACTCTCCCCGTAAAATAAATTTCATTTTTAAATTTTGCATTTTCATAAGCAGTCTGTATATCCGAAGTCCACCATTTTTTTGAGCCAACAACTAATAATTTCACATTGCTATAAACTGATTGCTTAAATCCATCAAATGCCTTTATCAGGTTTGCCAGATTTTTACGTGGATGAATTAGTCCGATAAACAGGAAATATGGGCATCCGCTGGAAAATTTTAACCTTACCTTATTTTGGTCTTCTTTATTTAGCGGTTTAAGTTCTTCACTTGCTCCGTTATATACTATATCTATTTTTTCTTTATCAATATCAAATCTTGAAATGATGTCTTGCCGGGTATAATTTGAAACTGTAGCTATACGAGCAGCTTTTTTAATAAACCGGGGAAAAAAATAACGATAATAATTTCTGGCAAACCATGGAAGAAACTCAGGATAATGAAAAAAATTCAGGTCATGAATAACAGGTAAAGATTTAACTTTGGTCCTCAAAGATAGCCAACCATCGGGTGAAATGAACAGATCGGGCTTATACTTTTTAAGCATATATGGGATTCCCCAATCGAAAAACAAATACCATAAAATTGGATGCCGGGCTTGCGGCTGAACAATTACGGGAGTTATATTATCTGCAAAAATGAACTCCTCGGAATACTTCCTGTCGAATATGAATATAAAGTTATGTTCAGGATGATTCTTAGTTATCCTTTTTAATGTTTCATAAGTAAACCATCCTATACCTTCAAGTTTATCTTTAATAAGTAATCTGGTGTTAACGGCTATTTTCATATTACAGACAGTAAAAATTATTCAGTTTTTATTGATAATAAAATTATTGTACCATATACTAAGTGGTTATCAGGCCCATTGAAAATTATAAATCATAAAAATACTATAAATAAAATATTATTTCTAAAAAT
>CBFCXR010000002.1:0-48382 GCA_965602045.1 uncultured Bacteroidales bacterium
TTACCACTGCTAATGTATCTGACCATGTTCCTGAGCCACATGTATTTACACCTCTAACAGTAATATATGCAGTTCCGGTCCATGAATTATCCCAGTTTACTGTTCCTGTTGTTCCGGCTCCTGAGATTGATCCTGCTGCTACAGGTGAGATGTTCCAGTTATAGCTTGCAGCACCGGTTGCGCCTGAAGTAGTATAATCAGTATCCGCTGAGTTAACAAGTAAAGTGTCTGATCCTGTTGGTGTTCCGGCCTGACCAGGATAGGGCGATACTGTTACACTAAGAGTATCAGAAGCTACGCCAATACCACAATCTAAATTTTCTCCTTTTGCCACTATTTTTGCGGTTCCGTTGAATGCGGCATCCCAATTAACAGTACCTGTAGTACCTGTCCCGTTTATTGTTCCTGCAGCAACCGGAGATAATTCCCATACATAGGTTGAAGCATATTGCGAATATGTTGAATAATCATTGTCAGGTCCGTCCTGGCAAACTGAAGTTGATCCTGAAATAGCTGAAGGTTTACGCGGTATGCGATACACAACAACAGTTACAGTATCGGAGGATTCGCTTATACAAGAATTGGCATCTACAATATTTACATAATAATCTCCGCTCTCAGTTACGTTAATTGTATCGGTTGTTTCAGCGTTTGACCATAATGAGAATAATCCTCCTCCTGATGATATTAATAATAAGGTATCGTTATCACAGAATGGGGTATTTCCAACAGTGTCAATTGTAGGTGCCGGTATAGCAGGATAATATCCCACTATTGCCGAAGAGCCAAAATCAGTACCAGCACAACCATTTCCGTCAGTAATTTCAATAATCCTGTAATTACCGCTATCGCTAACAAGGAATGTATAAGGATTAAGACTTGTTGTGACCTCTGTTGTGTCTGCAGTATTAGTATATTTAAATGTCCAGTCAGACTGTCCTGTGAAGAAAGCTGTTAAAGTTGTGGAACTTCCTTCGCACATTGTTGTAGTACCATTTAGTGTTCCTGAAGGAATTTCATAAACGGTAGCACTCTGCGTGTTTACACCTGCACAACCAGATACCGGATCATTATATGTATATGTGACATCATGAGTACCGTCACCTGCAGTTGCAGGATCGAACGATCCCGTTCCATCTCCGTTATTACTTACACCTGTTCCTGAGAATGTTCCGTTAGCATCCTGGGGACTGCCTGTTAATGCAACAGAACCATCAGATTCACAGTATGGCCCGGCAAGGCCTGAAAAATCTACTATCGGGAGGGGATCACCAAAAGTTACCGGATTATTATTGTTACTTACATTAGATGAAGATGTTATTGTTCCTGCACTAATATCTCCGGTTGTTCCTCCATTACCTAGATCTTCCCATTGAGCACCATCCCAGGCAACAACCTTGAGCTGTACAAGATCGGCTATACAACAGCTGGAACCATTCCAACCGATTGTTACACCTACATTTGATGCACCCACTGTTCTGTCAAGCACCCAATATTCACAACTTGATACATTGTCAATTGTACCTTCTTTTAATGATATATCATAAATAGGATCAGGATTCTCATAGAAATATTCGGTTTCAAATGCATCGGTAATATTTGATGGGGCAGAGATAGAAAGAGGTTTATAAATATCGTCTTTGCCTACAGGAAAAGTAAAGGCGCTGTTTCCAATTTTTTCAATCGGTCCTTCGATATAACTATTGGATGATCCACCTGCAACTGATGCACCATTTTCTAAAGTCATTAAGTTAGAAGCTGTAGTCACGACAATCCCATCAGTTAAAGTAAGTGTGCCGGGAACAGAAACATCTCCTTCAAGAGAAACCTGTGGTGATGTTATTCTTGAATTGTTAATAGTAATATTCTGAAAAGTAAAATCATCTGTTCCTGAACCTGTATTCTGTGGAATAACTTGTAAATATTGAGTACTATTGAATGATACGGTGGAATTATCATTTCCATCTAAAATACCATATGGTGTACCACCTCTTACAAAATCTCCTGAAATATTTAAAGCTGAATTATTATTTAATTCAATTTCAATTTGATTTTGGGCCGATGCTGAAAATGTTATATCTCCCAAAGCAGTTAAGACAGCAGAGGTATTTATTTGCATAAAAATTTTCTGGCCTCCTGTATGTGTAAGATTAATATCCTGTGCTACCTGCAATGCAGAAGTACCATTTAATATAAATTCAGTATTAACAGCCGTTCCTGCAGAACTTAAAATATTTAGATCACTGCCAACAGTAATAAATGAATTATCGTTTATCGTTACAGAAAATTCATTTGCTCCACCTGCCCTGTTAATAATAAAATCATCATCAATATCTAAACCTCCTGAATTCTGTACTATTATTGTTCCATCGTAATTATTTCCATTATTAATAAAAGTAACTGAACCATTAACATGGAGTGTATCAGCATCAATAATTAATGAAGTGTTTTCATTTTCCACCTCAAGATATATTGCAGCAGATTCAGTACCTATAACTGTTACATCATATCCTTTTATATGTACAATGTTTTGTTTCGTAGGATAAGAAGCAGCCGGGGCACCGCCTTCAGCATTTGACCAAGTATTAGGATCATTCCAGTTCCCATCGGCTATGGACCAATATTGAACATTGCTTGTATTATTTACTGCCAGCGTAAATGTTCCATGAGTTCTTCTGTCATCAACAGATATATAATATGTATTACCTGGTGTTAAGGTATCTACTGTCAGGGAAAGTGTACCGGTATACCAGTCAGCAGCGTTTGCACAACCTGCCTCTATACCATTCGATGTCCATACGGCAATCTGCTGGCTTTGCATTGAACCTGAAACACCACCGGTTATAACATCCACTGCAAGGCTATCGAATAATGCATCAAATTTAAACCATACGTTATTACCAGTACCACCTGTCCAACAAGAACCTGCTGATTCATCAGCTGTAGCATAGGTATTACTATATTCAGCATCTAATGATTGCCAATTATTTAAGTCTGTTAATTCAATTGCTCCTGATTTATAATCGTAACCAGGATCATTGTTTACACATAATGAAAATGTACCATGTGTACGTCTGTCATCTATAGAAATATAATACGTATGACCTACTGTTAAAGTATCAACCGATAATGTTAACGTTCCCTGGTACCAGTCAGCTGCATTTATACATCCTGTTTCTGTACTACTTTCATTCCAAAGTGCTATTTGCTGGCCACGCATTGTTCCATAGGCTCCACCTGTTTTTACATCTACCTGGATTGAACCTGTGGTAGCAACAAAATAATACCAAAGATTATTTCCTGTTCCTCCACTCCAGCATGATCCTGCTGATTCATCAGCTGTAGCATAAGTATTATTATATGCAGCATCTGTTGAGCACCAGTTAACAATATCTGTAAGTTCTAATGCTCCGGATAAATAATCGTTAGAAACAACAGCATTTATGCAAAGAGTAAATGTTCCATGAGTTCTTCTATCATCAACAGATATCCAATAATCAGCAGCCGGAGTTAAGGTATCAATACTCAGTGAGAGTGTACCCTGATACCAATCTGCTGCATTTATACATCCAACTTCTGTACCTGTATTATTCCAAAGTGCTATTTGTTGTCCACGCATTGATCCATTTGCGCCACCGGTAATAACATCAATCTGAACTGCATTTGTTAAGGCATTAAATTTAAACCACACATTATTGCCAGTTCCACCACTCCAGCATGAACCAGCTGTTTCATCAGCTGTAGCATATGTATTACTATATTCCGCATCGACGGAACACCAGTTATCTATTGATGATATATCGTAAGCTCCCGATTTAAAGTCATAATTTTGTTTATAATCAGCACAAATAGTAAATGTACCGTGTGTACGTCTGTCATCCACAGAAATATGATATGTGTGTCCCGGAGTTAAAGTATCTGAGCTAAGACTTAATGTTCCCTGATACCAGTCGGCTGCATTTATACATCCTACTTCTGTACTACTTTCATTCCACAGTGCGATTTGCTGACCACGCATTGTCCCTTTTATCCCTCCTGTAATTACATCGATTGTCACTGCCGTAGTAGGAGCAACAAATTTAAACCATACATTATTTCCTGTGCCTCCACTCCAGCATGAACCAGCTGTTTGATCAGCTGTTGCATAAGTATTATTATAAGCAGCATCATTTGAACACCAATCACCTAGTGGTGAAATTAATATTGCACCCGCTTTAAAATCAAATCCAGCTTTATTATTTACACATAGCGTAAAGGTTCCATGTGTTCGTCTATCATCAACAGATATGTAATATGTTCTTCCTACCGTAAGTGTATCTGCACTAAGACTAAGTATTCCCTGATACCAGTCTGCTCCATTAATACATCCCACCTCTGTTCCGTTTTCATTCCAAAGTGCAATTTGTTGTCCACGCATTGATCCAAAAGAACCACCTGTTTTAACATCTATTTGAATCTCTCCGGAAATAGCAACAAATTTAAACCATACATTATTTCCGGTTCCTCCACTCCAGCAAGAGCCAGCTGCCTGATCAGGAGTTGCATAAACATTGTTGTATGCTGCATCAGCCGAGCACCAGTTATCAACATCCAGCATAAGCTCGGCACCAGCTTTAAAATCATATCCTACTTCATCGTCAATTTCCAGAGTAAAAGTACCATGAGTTCTTCTGTCATCAACAGATATATAATAAGTTCTTCCAAGTGTCAGAGTGTCAATTTCACTTGTTAACGTTCCCTGAAACCAGTCTGCGGCATTAGCGCATTTGATTTCCCCGCCGGCAGCATTCCATAAAGCTATCTGCTGTCCTCTCATTGTACCCTTGGTTCCTCCTGTAATAACGCTAATTTTAATATTCTGGGAAGATGCAACGAATTTAAACCATACATTATTTGCTGTTCCGCCGGACCAGCATGAACCTGCTGATTCATCAGGTGTTGCATATATATTATCAAATTCCGCATCCAATGAACTATAGTTGTTAATGTCAGTTATCTCAAATGCCCCTGATTTATAATCATAACCTACTTCATCATAGATGCAAAGAGTGAATGTTCCGTGCGTTCTTCTGTCATCAACAGATATCCAATAATCATGGCCTAAAGTGAGTGTATCTATACTAATTGATAATGTTCCCTGATACCAGTCAGTAGCATTTATACATTTAACTTCAGTTCCATCAGAATTCCATATTGCAATCTGCTGACCCCGCATAGAACCATATGATCCACCGGTAATAACATCAACTTTTATAGCCTGGGTAGCAGCGTTAAATTTAAACCATACATTATCTGCCGATCCGCCGCTCCAGCATGAACCCGCTGATTCATCAGGCGTTGCATAAGTGTTTTGATAGGCAGCATCTGCAGAGCACCAGTTAGATAAATCTGTAAGTTCAACTGCTCCTGATTTGAAATCGTAACCCGCAGTATCATCAATACATAATGTAAAAGTACCGTGTGTTCGCCTGTCATCAACCGAAATCCAGTAATAATGTCCTGTTGTGAGAGTATCCATGCTCAGGGAAAGTGTTCCCTGATACCAATCTGCACTGTTATTACATGCTACCTCATCATTGGAAGCATTCCAAATAGCAATTTGCTGTCCCCTCATGGTACCATAAGAACCTCCGGTAATAACATCCACTTTCACTGCATTGGTAGTGGCAATAAATTTAAACCATACATTATCTCCTGTACCCCCTGACCAGCATGAGCCGGCAGACATATCTGACGAGGCTGAGCTGTTTGTATATGCAGCATCTGCAGAGCACCAATTATCAATATCTGCCAGTAATCTGGCTCCTGAATAATCGTCATAATCGCGAACACTGGTATAATTTGTATCTGTGTTTGTACAGCCATTAAAATCAGTGTATGAGTAAACAATAGTATGATCTCCCAAACCTGCAGCAGCAGGATCGAACTGGTCACCTGATATACCATTACCCGTAAAGGTTCCTCCCGGAGGTGCTCCTGTTAAAGTAACAGGACCGTCAATATTAATATCATAAACAGAATCTAAACCTGAAAAACTTACAACAGGAAGCGCATTAAGAGTGATGTTTAATGTAACAGTGTCGCCTATAGTACAACCATTATCTTCTGCCACCTGAACACTTGCTGCTCCCGGAATACTTCCCCAGTCAACAGTAATACTATTTGTATTGCCACCGCCGGCTTGTGTGCCACCTGTTATAATCCAGTCATATGTTGAACCCGGTGTGTTAACTACTGAGTAAGGAATACCTGTGGAATTAACACATTCGGCATTGGATCCTGTTATTGCAGATGTTGCAGGTATCGGGCAGCAACTTATTGTAGCTTCCCATCCTGCATTGACTAAAGAACCATCGGAAGTAAATTGAAAAGTTAATATTGTATCAGTAGACTGAACAGTAAAACTCAAACCTTCACCTGTATATGTTCCAATTATAGGTGATAATACATCATCTCCGTCAAAGACTTTTAACGTATCTCCTCCTTCATTTCTTAAATCAAACGAAGTGAAATCAAAAGTTATTCTTTCTCCACCGGCAGAACTGAAACTTACTGTATAATTTTCATTATTGGTGTAATCTCCTGCACCGGCGCCGCTATCATAGAAAGTGCCTGAACAGGTCTCAATTGTCTGGCTATCAAGAGTATCAATGCGGTAGGTCTGTCCAAAATTACTTATTGCTATAAATAGGAATATAGAAAACAGGGGTAGGAATTTGATACTTAACCAATCGATATTATGATGTGAATTAACCAAAATTAATGGATTATAAAACTAATATTATATCATTAATGCGCAAAACCTTTGCTAATAAAAGTTTTCTGTGATTATTTAATTTATATATTAAATTACTAAAAATTTTCCAATTATTAAAATCTATATTAAATAAAATTAGACGATTAGCTTCCAAATGTTCTATGTACATTATAACGAATTTCAAGATCATTCAGTTGCAGTTTATTAAGACTATAGTGTTTCAATCATTTCAATTTTGATAAAATTAAAATAAACGTTGATGAACACATCATTATTCAATATAAAGGATAAAGATTTAAAAATTTAAATTAAATAATTTTATTAAAATAATTTAATATTATGGTATTAAAAGATTAAAACTTTATCAACAGCAACAAATTTATGTGTGAATTATTTAAATTGAAGAAAAATTGAAATTATACATAAGACAATTATCCAAAAATCTTATTTTTGTCAATTCAAATTTTTATTTTCATTTCAATCAGATTATATAATGTTTAAGATTATCGATAAAGAAAATTTTTCAAAAAATGTAGTTAAGCTTGATATTAGTGCGCAACGAATATCTGAAAAAAGGAAAGCCGGGCATTTTGTTATTGTTAAGATAGGTAATAAAGGAGAAAGAATACCTCTGACCATTGCGGGCGCAGATCCTTTAAAAGGTACAATTTCCTTAGTTATCCAAAAAGTAGGAGTTACCTCACATAAAGTAGCCAGCCTGAACATAGGAGATACATTAACTGACGTAGTTGGACCCCTGGGCCAGGCAACTCATATTGAAAATACCGGTACTATATTATGTGCAGGGGGTGGGGTAGGGATTGCTCCGTTACTTCCGATAGTTGAAGCGATGAAAATGGCAGGGAACAGAGTGATAACTATTCTTGCAGCCAGAACAAAAGAACTTATTATTCTTGAAGAACAGATGAAATCTAATTCCGATGAAATTATAGTAATGACCGATGATGGTTCTTATGGAAATAAAGGTCTGGTTACCCAAGGAATGGAAGAAGCCATTAAGAAAGAAAAAATAAACCAGGCAATAGCAATTGGCCCTGCTATAATGATGAAATACGCCTCATTATTAACTAAGAAATACAATATTCCAACTATGGCAAGTTTAAATACTATTATGGTGGATGGTACAGGAATGTGTGGTGCATGCAGAGTGACTGTTGGTGGTGAAACAAAATTTGTATGTGTGGACGGGCCGGAATTTAATGCTCATGATGTTGATTTTGATGAGCTGTTATTGAGATTAGGAGCTTATAAAGATGAAGAGGCTATTGCCTACCGGAAGTACCTGGAGACAATTGAGAAATAAAATATTAATTAACGTAAAACTTTAACTGATTAATATTTAAGAGGATCAGGATTTTATGTAATAAAATGAAACCAGGTTAAAAAATCATCCGGCTAATAGAAAAAAAAATATACATTATTAAAAAATCACAATGAAATATGGCTTTTGAACCTGAATATCTGAAAGAAGAGAGAAACAAGGAATGGCGGACAAAACTACGGCAGGATCTTAAAAATAAGGAGAGAACTAGTCGTGAGAGAATAAGTATGCCTGAACAGGAACCTGACGTCAGAAACAAAAACAATAGTGAAGTAAATCAGGGATTGTCAAGTGAAATGGCAATTGCGGAAGCCCAAAGATGTATCGATTGTCCAAGTCCTACATGTATTTCAGGGTGCCCTGTAGAAATAAATATACCTAAATTTATTAAATACATTGAGGCAGGAGATTTCATAAGTTCGGCCAAAGTATTAAAGGAGACTAATACATTACCTGCAGTATGTGGCAGGGTTTGTCCACAGGAAGTACAGTGTGAAATACAATGTTTTTATGTGCAGAAGATGAAAAAACCTTCTGTTGCAATAGGTTTTCTGGAAAGATTTGCTGCTGATTATGAAAGAGATAGTGATAAAGTACTTATTCCGGAAGTAGCTGACAGCAATAATATTAAAGTAGGAATTATTGGCTCGGGCCCCGGTGGATTAACAGCTGCAGGTGACCTGGCAAAATATGGTTATGATGTTACGGTTTTTGAGGCTTTGCACGATGTCGGAGGAGTTTTAAAGTATGGTATTCCGGAATTCAGATTACCTAACGAGGTAGTTGATTATGAAATAGATAATCTGCGAAAAATAGGAGTAAAATTTCTTACTAATTTTATTGTTGGAAAAACTGCATCAATAGATGACCTTAAAAATGAAGGATTTGTGTGTTTCTTTGTTGCAAGTGGCGCCGGACTTCCCAGATTTATGAATATACCTGGTGAGAACTATGTAGGAATATTTTCTGCGAATGAATATCTCACAAGAGTAAATTTAATGAGTGCTGCAAAGCCTGATTTTGACACTCCTGTACTGTATGGTAAGAGCGTCGCCGTTATCGGGGGAGGAAACACTGCTATGGACTCAGTTAGAACCGCAAAAAGATTGGGCGCAAAACGGGCAATGATTATTTATCGCAGATCGTTTGATGAAATGCCGGCAAGAATTGAAGAAATTAAGCATGCCCAGGAAGAAGGCATAGAATTTTTTAATTTGAACAGTCCCGTTGAATATTATGCTGATAAAGATGGCAGGGTGAACAGAATGAGAGTACAAAAAATGGAGTTAGGTGAGCCGGATAGTTCAGGAAGAAGAAGGCCTGTTCCTATTGAAGGTTCAGAATATTATATGGATGTTGACATGGTGGTTGTTAGTGTTGGAGTATCACCCAATCCGTTGATCCCTAAAAGCATTCCTGAGCTGGAGGTAACAAAATGGGGTACAATAGAAGTTAATCCGGATAATATGCAGTCATCTATCCCTGAATTATTTGCTGGTGGTGATATTGTGAGGGGAGGAGCAACAGTAATTCTTGCAATGGGTGACGGGCGGAAAGCTGCTGCCGGAATGCATGAGTATATTCAGAAAATATTGAGGAAAAAATAATTTGAATCAAATATATCTGCTTTGTTTTTCGGCATGAAATTATTATATAATTAGTTTATTAAACTATTTAATTAATCGAACATGATAGATTTAACTACAAAATACCTGGGAATAACAATAAAAAATCCTTTAATCGTTGGTAGTTCAGGTCTTTCAAGCTCAGTTGAGGATATAAAGAAGCTCGAATCAAACGGAGCAGCCGCGGTAGTCCTGAAATCAATATTTGAAGAAGAAATTCTTCTTGAAGCAAATGCAAGAATCAAAGAAGCTGAGACGGATAAAATGATGTATACCGAATTATCGGAGACATTTGATTATGTTGATATGCATGTAAAAGAAGATAAGTTAAGTAAATATCTGAAACTTGTAGTTGATACCAAGAAAGAAGTTTTAATACCTGTTATTGCAAGCATTAATTGTACTACACCATATGAATGGACTGATTTTGCTGTAAAGCTGCAGGATGCAGGAGCTGATGCTTTGGAATTAAATATATTTCTTAATCCTGTTGATTTATCTGATAAAGATTTTGAACAAACATATCTGGATATTGTAAATAAAGTTTTGAGTAGAGTGAGCATACCGGTTTCAGTTAAGATTAGCCCTTATTTTACAAAACCGGGATTAATTATTAAAAAACTTTCTGAAACAGGTATAGGAGGTATTGTATTGTTTAACCGATCTTATACTCCTGACATTGATATTGATAGTTTTGAGGTAAAATCTGCAAATATATACAGTAACGCCGACGATCAGGGAAATGTTCTAAGGTGGATTGCTTTAATGTCAAAAAAGGTCAAATGTGACCTTGCCGCCAGCACCGGAATTCATTCGGGGGAAGCAGCTGTTAAGCAAATACTGGCAGGTGCATGTGTGGTTCAGATAGTATCTGTATTATATCAGGAAGGATTAGAACAAATTAATGTTATGTTAAATTATATTGAAGACTGGATGACAAAAAAGGGTTATAACTATATAAGTCAGTTTAAAGGTAAGGTAAGCCAGGAAGGAATTAAGGATCCTGCCGCATTTGAAAGAATGCAGTTTATGAAATACTTTAGCGGCATTGAATAAGCATTAGAGGTAATAAGTCTGGGAATTAAATTAACCAATTCCAATATAACTGATTAATTCAGCGTTAAAGGAATTAAATACTTAAGATAACGGTAATGACAAGAATTGGGTTATTATCAGATACACACGGGTATCTGGACAATAGAATTTTAGAGAATTTTAGAAATTGTGATGAGATTTGGCATGCCGGAGATATAGGTGCTGTTAAAATTGCTGAAAGGTTGTTGGAATTTAAGCTGTTCAGAGCTGTTCACGGAAATATAGATGGCCCGGATATTAGAACAATATATCCTGAAAATCAACGATTTTCCTGTGAAGATGTGGATGTCTGGATAAAACATATTGGAGGATATCCTGGTAATTATGATCGCCAGATAAGGAATGAGATTATAAAAAATCCTCCTAAATTATTCATATCAGGTCATTCACATATTTTAAAAGTAATGTTCGATAAAAAGCTTGACCTTTTACATATTAATCCCGGCGCAGCAGGCAAAACCGGATTGCATAAAGTTCGGACTGTTGTGAGATTTATAATTGAGAAAAATGAAATAAAGGATTTAGAGGTTATTGAATTGGGAAATAGAGATTAAAACATGAAAAATATTTAACAAACCGGGTTACTTTTTAATATCTTATGGAATTAATGTATGGAAAAGTTCTATTGGTAATATGATATCCGGTCAATAATTTAATACATATTTTCGTTATTCAAGTTCAAGTAATTAGTTAACAGGGTATTAGATTATTATAGATTAATTAAGCTAATAAATAACATCAAAATTCGTACAAATGAAAACAAACAAAAAATTTGGGTGGTTAAAGGATTATGCAGATATCAGGGATTTTTCTCCCGAGCATAATAAGGTAAAACCAATGTTAACAAAGATTAAGGAGACACCGTTAAGTCTGTCATCAAGTATTCCCGCAAAGATAGATTTAAGGAAATTATGTTCACCTGTTGAAGATCAGGAAGATATTGGTTCATGTACAGCGCAGGCTGGGGTGGGATTAATTGAATACTTTGAAAACAGGGCATATAATAAATTCCTGGATGCGTCAAGATTATTTTTATATAAAGTAACAAGGAACTATCTACAGATGGAAGGGGATACAGGTGCTTTCCTGCGATCAACTATTGCTGCAATGGCTCTTTTTGGTGTCCCTCCTGAAAAATACTGGCCTTATAATACTTTAGATTTTGATATAGAGCCGCCAGGTTTTTGTTACAGCTTTGCTCAGAATTATAAATCGATCAAATATTTCCGGCTGGATTTACTGAGTCCTTCAGATAGTAATATACTGCAAAGAATTAGAAAATTTTTATCTATTGGTTTTCCGGCTATGTTTGGTTTCACTGTATTTGATTCAATTGAGCAAGCAGATAAAAATGAAGGACAGATACCCTTTCCTAATGCTGAAACTGATAAAGTAGCTGGAGGGCATGCGGTTGTTGCTGTCGGTTATGATGATAAGAAAGAGATAAAGCATGAAAAGAGTAAGCAAAAGTCCACAGGCGCCTTCTTAATCAGGAATTCGTGGGGAACAAATTGGGGAGAAGACGGATATGGATGGCTTCCGTATGATTATTTATTAAAATGGAATCTTGCATCTGACTGGTGGACACTTATAAAGCAGGATTATATTGACCTCGGAATATTTGATTGAGGATTTTATCCGAAACTATGTATAACCAGGCCGCTTCTTAGTTTAGGTTCAAACCATGTTGTCTTAGGCGGCATTATATTATCTGTGTCAGCGATATTGATCAGTTGTTCCATGCTTACAGGATATAGTGCAAATGCAACTTTCATTTTACCGCTATCGACCCTTTTCTTTAGCTCACTTAATCCGCGAATTCCTCCTACAAAATCAATCCTCGTGGATTTTCTTAGATCAGTAATATCTAAAACAGGTCCCAGAATATGGTTTGATAAAATTGTAACATCTAAACAATCAATTGGATCATTATCATTAAATATTCCCTCTTTTGCTTTCAGTGCATACCATTTACCTTCAATGTACATTGAAAATTCATGTAATACTGAAGGTTTATACTCATTTGAACCTTTTTCCTCTAAATGGAAATTGTTTTTTAATTTTTCAATAAATTGAGAAGCTGAATTCCCATTCAGGTCTTTAATAACACGATTATAATCAATTATTTGAAGGTGACTTGCAGGAAAGTGTACAGCCATGAAATAGTTATAGTCTTCTTTACCTGTATGATTCGGATTATTTTGCTTTTGCTCCAATGCTACTTTTGCAGCAGCTGCTGTGCGATGGTGACCGTCAGCGACATAGGTACATGGTATATCATTTTTAAATTTATTCTCCAACAGTTTAATCATATCTTTATCATCAACAACCCAGAAATGATGGCCTATTCCATCATATGCATCAAAATTGTATTCAGGTTCACTCTGTGTAATAATCTTAACAGCGTTATTAATATCTTCATCATCCTGATAAGTGAAAAATACCGGTTCTGCATGAAATTTATGGTGTTTTATAATATTAATCCTGTCAAGTTCCTTGTCAGGCATGGTTAACTCATGTTTTTTGATTTTATTATTTTCATAGTCGTCAATATGTGCACAGCCTAAGATTCCGTACTGAGTTTTGTTCTGAAAGCTTTGAGCATATATATAAAAACAAGGTTCAGGATCCTCGAAAAATATGCCGTCATCAATAAATTTCATAAGATTTTCCCGTCCTTTTTCATAAACCTTATTTGAGTGTATGTCAATATCTTTTGGAAGATCCACTTCCGGTTTAATGACATGTAAAAACGAATAGGGATTATCTTTCACCAGTTTTCTTGCTTCTTCTGAGCTTAAAACGTCATAAGGCCTGGATGCTATTTGCCGGGCAAATTCCTTTTTTGGCCGGAATCCCTTAAATGGTTTTAATATGGCCATATATATAAATATTAAGTAGAAAATAAAGTATGTACTTCTAAATATATTACTTGCAATAATTGCTGTAACAGTACGATAGCAACTATTATAAAGAGAAAGCCAAATAGTTAATAATTAATTAACCTGGAATGTTTTATCGCCTTCATTAATAAACTTTACTATTTGACTGGAAGCTGCCAATCCGGCATTTATATTTGCCTCAGCAGTCTGAGCTCCCATTTTCTTAGGAGTGAACAGATATCTGCCTTCATATTTTGCTGCTATTTCATCTTTACAGCCAGGAGTAATGTCTGAAATATATCTGAAATCATCCCTTTCTTCAAACATTTGTAAAATTGATTTTTCACAAATAATCTCTTTTCTTGCAGGATTAACCAGGGTTGCTCCCTTAGGCATTAAGGATAAAAGATCATGGTTAATTGACTCTTTAGTATCATCGGTTGCCGGAATAATAACAGCAACGTACTGACATTTTGTATATAGGTTCTTAATGTCCGTTTCATAAATTATCCCGTCCTTTTCAATTAATTGCTTATCAATATAGGGATCAAATGCATGAACTGTCATTCCAATACCTTTAGCAATTTTTCCTATTAGCCTTCCAACATTACCATATGCGTGAAGTCCCAGTGTTTTGCCTTTTAGTTCTGTACCTGCAGAACCATCAAACCCTTTTCTATTGAGAAATATCATCATGCCTATTGCCAGTTCGGCTACTGCATTAGAATTTTGGCCGGGTGTGTTCATAACCACAATATCTTTAGCTGAAGCAGCTTTAAGGTCAATATTATCGTAACCGGCACCGGCTCTCACAACAATTTTCAGGTTGTTTCCTGCATTAATTACTTCTTCATCAACAATATCACTTCTCACAATAAGTGCATCCACATTTTCAACTGCTTTTATCAAAGCACTTTGATCCGCGTATTTTTCCAATAATTGCAATTCAAATCCCGCATTATCAAATATTTTTTTCATACCGGCTACTGCAACAGGTGCAAACGGTTTTACTGTAGCTATCAATACTTTAGTCATGTTTTATATTTTTTATTGAATTATATTAAAGTTTTGCTTCAAATTCTTTCATAGCATTAGTTAATGCAATTACACTTTCTTTTGGTAAAGCATTATATATTGAAGCCCTGAAACCTCCGACAGATCTGTGACCCTTAATTCCTACCAATCCTTGTGAAGCAGCAAATTCAAGAAATTCTCCTTCTTTTTCCTTATAAGATTCATTCATTACAAACGTTACATTCATTATGGAACGATCTTCCTCATTTGTTACAGGTGGAATAAACAGTTTGTTTCTATCTATCTCATCATATAGAACGCCGGCTTTTTCTTTATTAATCTTATGCATAGCTTCTACTCCGCCAATATTTTTAAGCCATTTCAGGGTTTGAAGACATGCAAATACAGCGAGGCATGGTGGAGTATTAAACAGCGAACCTTTATCAATATGCGTACTGTAATTTAACATTGTTGGTATCTTCCTGTCAACTTTTCCCAGAATATCTTCTTTAATTATGGTAAAAGCCACTCCGGCAGGTCCCAGGTTTTTTTGAGCACCTCCGTAAATAATAGCATATTTTGAGATATCTACAGGCCTGCTTAAAATATCTGAAGATGAATCAGCGACCAGAGGAACATCGATATTTAAGTCCTCTTTTATCTCGGTTCCATAAATAGTATTATTTGTTGTTATATGAAAATAATCAGCATCTTTAGGAATTGAATAGTTTTTTGGGATGTAATTATAATTTGAGTCTTTAGAGGATGCAACAATATCAACCTCACCTATCATCTGCGCTTCCTTAATTGCTTTTGATGCCCATGAACCGGTATCCATATAAGCTGCTTTTTTATTAAGCAAATTAAAAGGTATCATACTAAATTGTAAACTTGCACCACCGTGAAGGAATAATACTGAATAACCGTCAGGAATATTTAATAATTCCTTGAACAATGACTGAGCATTATCCATTATTTCCGAGAATTCCTTACTTCTGTGTGAAATTTCCATCACAGATAATCCGGTGCTATTCAAATTCAATACGCCTTCAGCAGTGTTCTTAACAGTGTACTCAGGTAAAACCGATGGCCCGGGGTTAAAGTTATGTTTCTTCATAAATTACAAATTTTATTTGTTAAACAATTAACAACTGAAAAAGAGGTCTAAAATTAATAAAATAAATATAGTATAGACAAATTTTTTAAAAAAATATAACAGACATTTTTCAACAAAAAAAAATGTTAAAAAATTCAATAAGTTTATAACTGTTTTTGTCCTTCCAATTTCACTAACTTAATAAGAAAGTAATCTTTTAAGGCAGGTATAATATCTGTTTGATCAAGAGTATGGCAATATTCAATCACATCGTCAAGTTTGTTTTTTCTTAATCTGTGCCTTTGGGCTGCTTTATCGATGTATGCCATAAGGTCCATTCTGGCGACATTCCATAAATCAATTGAAGCCAGTGTGGAATCACATATTGTATAAAAGTTCTCATTTTTCAGAATTATTGAAGCTAATGCTCCGGCAAATAATGAATCCTCGAGGTTGAATTTATCTTTCCATCCTGCACACAAAATCAACAAATCACGATCAGTTTTAATAATATAATCTGCCAATGAATTAATATTAAGATATGCACCAATAAGGACTCTGTAACTATCCTTTGCCATCATTATTGAGTTTGTACCATTTGTTGTACTATATACAATTTCCTTACCCTCAATCCGGTTACGGGTGAAATTAAAAGGTGAATTGCCGAAATCGGCAAAATCCCTGACTATACCATCACGTTCAGCAGCAACAATAAATCCTTTATCTTTATAAGTTTTCGCCTCTTCAAGCGTGGCAACCGGTATAATTTTTTCAACACCATTCATAAACGCAGTTATAATAGCTGAGGTAGCCCTTAATATATCAACAATAATTACAACAGCATCCTTGCTGTTAAATGCAGAGAAAATCGCGGGGGAAAAGCATACTTCTATTTTGTTCTTATTTTTCATTGTTTAGTTAACCAGAGATGTATGATAAATTGCACAAAAATAATATAAATTAGATTATATCGCCCCTTTAGGACTATGTTATATTCATTCTATTTATCGCAGTGCGATGCCCAGTGCTAATATTATTAATCCCTGCCTGACGGCGGGTTTCTCCATCCATATTATTATGCCTTCTTGTAAAATGGCATACCAACCACAGTTGCCTTAAGCGATTTATTACGAATGTTTAAGTAAATTTCCTGCCCCTGGTTTGAATATTCAGTTTTCACATAACCCATACCAATGGCCTTATTCAATGATGGCGACATTGTTCCTGAGGTAACTTCACCTATTTTATTACTTTTATTATCTGTTATTTCATAATGATGCCGGGGAATACCTCTATCGTTCATTTCGAATCCAATTAATTTTTTATTAACGCCATTAATTTTCTGATCAAGTAATCTTTGTTTATCGATAAAGTTTTTGTTATCTGTAAATTTTGTAATCCATCCTAATCCGGCTTCAATAGGGGAGGTGTTATCATCGATATCGTTTCCGTACAGGCAATAACCCATTTCTAATCTAAGTGTGTCGCGTGCAGCAAGGCCTACAGGTTTAATATCATATTCCTTGCCGGAGTTAAATATAGCATTCCATAGAGGTATTCCATAATTGTTACGGAAATACAATTCAAAACCACCTGAACCGGTATAACCTGTTGCTGATATAATAACATCTTTAGCATCGACCATCTCACCAACAACGAATGAAAAACTGCTGATTTCTGATAAGTTGACATCAGTGATTTTTTGCAGAACTTTAACAGCATTCGGCCCCTGAACGGCAATTTGTGAGATTTTATCCGAACTGTTTTCAAGTTCTGCTCCCGGACTATTATTCTTATTGATCCAGTTCCAGTCCTTTTCAACATTCGCTGCATTTACAACTAACATATATTTGTCTTCTTCAAATTTATACACTATAAGGTCATCCACAATGCCTCCGTTTCCATTTGGGAAGCACGCATATTGTGCTCTGCCAACTTTAAGTAAGGAAATATCATTTGATAATATTAATTGTAATAAATCCAGGGCATTTGTACCCTTCACCCAAATTTCTCCCATATGTGAAACATCAAATACGCCGACCGAATTACGTACTGCAAGATGTTCATTGATAATTCCGGAATATTCAACAGGCATTTCAAAGTCACAGAATTCAATCATTCGTGCGCCTAAAGTTTTATGTATTTTGTTAAAAACAGTGCTCTTCATAAAATAAAATTTAAACGTTCTATCAAATTATATAAATAGAAAATAATATTAATATTAATCTTAATTGGAAATTACTTTCGTTATCCGGAGTAATATTAAATAAAAAAGTAAATAAGATAACTACAGATAATAATTACAATCATCAAAGATGGAAAAAACATTTAGTGATGTTTGCTGAATTTAATTTCCGCCCTTCTTTTTATTTACTCAATACTTTGAATTCAACCCTTCTATTCTGTGCTCTTCCGGCTTCCGTTTTATTTGGCGCAATGGGCTGACTGTAAGCATATCCTTTATATTCTAACCTGTTCTGAACAATACCTTTTTTAACAAGGTAAGTAACAACTGCTTTTGCTCTATCTTGAGATAGCCTGGTATTATATTTTAACGTACCCACATTGTCGGTATGTCCTGAAATTTCAATTCGTAATGTCTCATTGTTTTGAAGGAGTTTTATTACGTTATTCAATTCAGCATATGATTCACGTTTGAGCGTTGATTTACCAAACTCAAAGAAGATATTTTTAAGGATAACTTTTGCACCAACTTCAACTCTCTCGAGTTCAAAATTTCTAACAACAATTTCATCTTTGGATTCTTTTGATAAATCTATTGCATCAAGGTAAAGAAGATAACCTTTTGCTACAATTTCAACGCCATAAGATTTTGGAGAGGGCACTTTTGCCTTATAATTTCCTGATGCGTCAGATATAGCTGTAGCGACAACTTGACTTATGTCAACGTCTATTAATTCAAGTTTAGCAATAATAGGCTTTTGATTTTCCGAATCAGTTATCATTCCTTTCATTATCAGTGATGTGTCAACTTCAAGCTTTAGTGGATCAATAAAGAATATATTATCCGGGGGTTTCTGTAAACCGGCAATTAATTTTTCTTCACCACTTAAAATCATCTCCTTCTCTGCGCCAAGATAGATAACTTTGTATATATCTTTTCCTCCGATGCCTCTTTCGCGGATTGTGGAATAATATCCTGTTTTGCCTTCCGCAGTTAACACGAAGAAAACATCATCATCAGGCGTATTTATAGGATAGCCTACATTTTCAGGCTTGGACCACAAGCCCGTTTCACTAATGGTTGTTGTGAAAATATCATAACCTCCCATTGTTTTGTGTCCTTTTGAGCTAAAGAACAAAGTGCTGTCATTTGGAGAAATACTTATAGCAATCTCATTAAATGCCGTATTAATCATGGATCCAAGATTTTCCGGATTACCCCATTTACCCTTATAATCTTTTTTTGAAACAAATATATCTGCTCCTCCCAAAGATGTTTTTTCATTTTCAGATATAAAAAACATTGTTTTTCCATTAGAAGTAAGACAGAGCGAGGTTTCGCGATATTTTGAATTTATTTTAGCTGAAAGTCTTTTTGGTGTTGTCCATTTGTCGGCCTGATAAACGCTTTTATATATATCTCCTGAGTTTGATTTACCCAGATACGAATATATTTCTTTCTTGTCTGCAGACATGCCAACTGCTGCATTATTATCCTTATTTGTTTTCTTATTAATCTTTTTATCAAGGCGTTTCGCCGTTCCCCAGCCATCCAGTTTATTTATAGAATAATAAATATCTTCATAAAACTTATTGTCAGCAGGATTTCTTTTACTTTTTTCCAGTTGCTTTCTTCGTGATGTAAAATACATTAACGATTCATCTCTGGAAATAACTGAGTTATAATCATCATAAACAGTATTGATTTTTTTACCCAGGTTGTTTATAACAACTCTTGCAGGATTGCCTACAAGCTCTTTTCCATTTCTGCATTGCTGGATTAATTGAGCAATAAGGCCACTTTTAGTAACCAGTTCTTTTGGGTGAAGGTTATTTTTGTATTCTGTATATTCTAAAATAGCGTTATCAAAATCAAGAACCAGGTGATACGCCCTTCCTAACATAAATCTGATGTCAGAGGTGACATTTGGTTTAATCTTATATGCTTTTTTAAAGTATTTTATTGATTCAAATTTTTCATCAGTGAACAAATAACATACACCTATCATATAACTTAACTCAGCGTTATTAGGATTATATCTGTATCCTTTCAGATATAATTTTCTTGCTTCTCTGTAAGTTCCCAAACCATCTTCGAAAAGCTTATTGCCCATATTAACAGCTTTCCAGGATTCTTTAAAACCCGTATTTATTATTTTAAATTCACTTTTTCTAATCTTTGCTTTTTGCTGTGTTTTAACCGGTAAGCTAATAAGTAATATAAATGCAAATAGTACAGAAATTCTTAATATTTTCATCTGTTTAGTATTTATTTATGGTCAACCTGTTACTCACATTCTCCTAAATAGCCTGATGCGTCCTCTATATTATAATTTTTAGCTGTTGCCCAGTCTGAACAGGCTCCTTCCAAATCACCCAACAATTCTTTTGCAAGGCCCCTGTTTAAATAGGCAATTCCATGCTCAGGATTTAGTTCAATTGCTTTATTATAATATTCGACAGCTTTTTCATATTCGCCCTGTTTTGAAGCTACGTTTCCCAAATTACATATTGCCGGATAATAATCTTCCTTTATAGACAGGGTAATTTCAAAATCTTTAATAGCACCTTCCAGATCGCCTAATATATATTTAGCTCCTCCTCTGTTATTATAGGAGATATAAAAAGTCGAGTCAAGTTTGATTGCAGCAGTAAAATCATTTATTGCTCCTTCGAAATCCCCAACCATTTTTTTTGCTCCCCCCATATTATTATAAGCTATTTTTAAGTTCGGATTATAGTTAACAGCTAACCGATAATCATATATTGCTCCCTGGTAGTCATTAATTATTCTTTTGGTGGTTCCTCTGTCATGATATGCTTTTGAATAATTAGGTTTCTTTTCAATTGCCAGTGAAAAATCAAAGATAGCCCCGTCATAGTCTTTCTTCAGAAGTTTAATTAATCCCCTGTAATAATAAACATGTGCCTCTTGATAACCCAATTGAACAGCTTTATCAAAATCAGCAATATCCATATTTGTACTGTCAAAAATAAACGTGATATAACCCCTGTTAAAATATGCTTCTCCATAATTCGATTTTAACTCAATTGCTTTATTAATGTCAGTAAGTGCTCCATATTCATCATTTAACTGGAATTTAGCCTTTCCCCGATGCAATATCGCCTCAACAAACTTTGGATTTATTTCCAGAGCTTTATCAAATTCAGTGATAGCCGCATAATAATCCTTATTTATAATTTTTTCTATCCCCTGGTTATAAGCTTTTTCTGAAGCTTTCCTCTTTTTGAAATTAATTAATCCTTCATCCAATTGCTGCGCAATAGAGATATTATATAAGGAAAATAAAATAAGAGTTGAAATTGCTGCATTTTTCATTCGTGAAGAATTTTAAGATTTTAGGAACTAATAGCAAAACAAAAATTTATTAATAATCAGGCAACCCAGTATAATATATTAAAAGAATACTAATAAATACAAAATTATATAAAGTATGCTCTTTTCTATTTAAAGTTATCTTTTTATTTCCACAATTTATTGTAAATTATAGTGTATCTTTGAATTATAGCTAAAACATACAAACACAAAAATATACCTGCCAAAAAAATTTGTTAAAAAACATTGAATAATATTTTTATTAAAAATATAAAAATTAATTTATATTTATTGGAAATTTAATAAATTCAATGCGTTATATTTGTCATTTAAGATTTTATGTAAGATGAAAGTTGATCTATCCTATTTGCAGGAAATGTCTGGTGGAAATCAGGATTTAGTATTAGAAATGATTGACATTTTTAAAATTCAGGTAGAAGAATTTACAAATGAAATGGAGGGATATTTAAATGGTAAGGACTATAAATCTTTGGGACAGTTAGCCCATAAAGCCAAATCATCAATTTCAATAATGGGATTGAATGATTTGTCTGATGTTCTTAAATCTCTTGAGAATTTAGCAAAAGAAGGAAAACAAACGAAAAAATATCCGGAATTAATTGATAGATTTAAACTGGGTACAAAGGAAGCAATTAAAGAACTGGATGAAGTTTTACAAAATTTGGAATTATACTTTTAAATTTGATAAATTATGTTAAAAACTGAAAAAATTAATAATATAATTGTAGTTAAATTTAACAAATTAGATAGATTTAATGCGTTAATAAGTGAACCCATAAAAGAAGATCTTAAGAGTTTTTTTAATAAACCTGATACCAGGCTAATATTAAACCTTGAAGGAATTAAATTTATTGATAGCTCAGGATTCGGAGTCTTTTTATCAATATTAAAGACTGCAAACAACAACCACGGACAATTTAAGATTTGTAATATTACCGATGAAGTAATGGAACTTTTCAAGCTTTTACAATTACATAATGTATTTGAGCTATACGATAAGCTTGATGAATGTCTGAAAAGTTTTTCATAGTTTATTTTTTTACTTATCTTTTATACCTCTCTGGTTTCTCCATTAACAAAGATTAGTTTATCTTCATTTTTATCTATTCGTACTAATTTACCATTATTGATATTACCTGCTAAAAGCTGTCTGGAAAGCTCATTAGTGATAGTTCGTTGCATTATTCTCTTTATTGGTCGTGCTCCGAATTGCGGATCATAACCTAACCTGGCAATCCATTTAACTGCCTCATCGGATATTTCAATCTTTATTTTGTTTTCTAACATTGCTGTAGCCAGGTTACTGAAATGCATTTCAACTATTTTTGTTATTTCCTCATAAGTTAATGGTTTAAACATTATCAGTTCGTCAATTCTGTTAAAAAATTCCGGACTCATAGTTTTTTTAAGTAATCCAAAAACCTGGTTCCTGGTGTGTTCCAATATTTCATCTCTGTTTTTATTATTAATGTTTTGTAAGGATTCCTGAATTATATGCGAGCCAATATTTGAAGTCATTATAATAACCGTATTCTTAAAATTGACATTTCTTCCTTTGTTATCAGTGAGCATGCCATCATCAAGAATCTGCAATAATATATTAAAAACATCCGGATGAGCTTTTTCGATTTCGTCAAAAAGGACTACTGAATAAGGTTTTCTTCTGACAGCTTCTGTTAGCTGGCCGCCTTCGTCATAACCTACGTATCCGGGAGGTGCTCCTATCAGGCGTGATACTGAATGTCTTTCCTGGTATTCTGACATATCAATTCTTGTAATAAAATTTTCATCGTTAAACAAGAATTCCGCCAGGGCTTTTGCTAATTCAGTTTTTCCGACTCCTGTTGTTCCAAGAAACAGAAAAGAACCTATTGGTTTTTTTGCATCCTGCAGGCCTGCTCTGTTTCTTCTGATGGCATCTGATACTGCAGTAATTGCCTCATCCTGACCTACTACTCTTTTATGTAATTCATTTTCGAGATTTAACAACTTGTTTTTTTCTTCCTGAAGCATTTTATTTACTGGAATTCCAGTCCATTTTGATACAATCTCCGCAATATCTTCTGTGGACACTTCTTCTTTAATCAACATTTTTTCAGATTGTAATTCTTTCAACTTGTTTTTATATTCTTCAATCTTTGTCTCAGCTTCTTTGATTTTACCATAACGGATTTCGGCAACTCTTCCGTACTCACCAATCCTTTCAGCCTGGTTAGCTTCAAATTTTAAACTTTCAATAGTTGCTTTATTTTGCTGAATATTATCAATGATTGCCTTTTCTGACTCCCATTTGGCTCTTAACTTATTTCTATCGTCATTAAGGTTTGCTATTTTTTTACTGAGTTTTTGATATTTTACATTGTCTCCTTCCATTTTAATTGCCTCTTTTTCAATTTCCAATTGTTGAATTTTGCGTTCAACATTATCTATATCCACGGGTAATGAGTTCATCTCCAATCTGAGTTTGGAAGCAGCTTCATCTATTAAATCAATAGCTTTATCGGGCAAAAACCGTTCTGTGATATATCGGCTTGATAACTCGACAGCCGATATAATGGCTTCATCTTTAATTCTAACTTTATGATGTGTTTCATATCTTTCTTTAAGACCTCTTAATATTGATATTGCACTTAATATATCAGGTTCATCAACAATAATTATCTGAAACCGTCTTTCAAGAGCCTTATCTTTTTCAAAGTATTTTTGAAACTCGCCCAATGTAGTAGCTCCAATTGCTCTCAGGTCACCTCTGGCAAGAGCCGGTTTCAGTATGTTAGCTGCATCCATGGCTCCTTCGGTTTTTCCTGCACCAACAATAGTGTGAATTTCATCTATAAATAGTATTATTTCTCCATTTGATGTAACTACTTCCTTTACTACTGCTTTCAACCTTTCTTCAAATTCACCCTTGTATTTCGCACCTGCAATCAAGGCTCCCATATCAAGTGAAAATATTTGTTTACTCTTAAGGTTATCAGGTACATCGCCTGAAATTATCCGGAAGGCTAAACCTTCGGCTATTGCAGTTTTACCAACACCGGGTTCACCAATTAGAACAGGATTGTTTTTAGTCCTTCTTGAAAGTATTTGTAATATTCTTCGAATTTCTTCATCTCTTCCAATAACCGGATCAAGTTTGCCGTTTTTTGCTTGTTCATTTAAATTGACTGCAAATCTATTTAACGAATTATAAGTATCTTCGGCGGTCGGACTATCTGCTTTTGAACCTTTCCTTAATTCTATGATTGCTGCTTTAAGTTCCTTTTCAGTAATACCATTATCTTTAATTAACTGAGATACATTATCTCCGGAAGATAAAATACCCAGTAAGATATGTTCTATTGATATATACTGATCTCCAAATTCTTTTGCATAATCATTTGCTTTTTGAATTGACTTGTTAGCAATTGTTGAGATATATTGATCACCTCCGGAAATTTTCGGATAAGATTCTATTATTTTGTTTAAGACTTTTTCAAAATTCTCAACATTTACTCCTAATTTATTCAACAGGAAGGATGTTATATTTTCACTCTGGCTAATAATCCCTTTTAATATATGTCCGTTCTCAATGGCTTGATTATTATATCTTTGGGCAATTATAAAAGCATGTTGTATAACTTCATGTGATTTTATTGTAAAATTATTTAAGTTCATTTTGTTTATGTTTTTACTATTATTGACTAAAACACAGATATCAAATTTTCAACCAAAAACACCAGGTTTTATAATTATGCCAATATGGCTCATTAATTAATAGAATTGCGCCATAATGACACATGGCATAAAAAGGGGACAGCCCCCTTTTAAAAAAATTGATAATCAATTAATTATACTGCAAATGTTAAACTATAATATTTAATTTCAACATTTATTGCTTAATTAGAAGCAGTTTCCGTAACATATATTTAGTATTTTACGTAATAGCTTGATACCAAAAAAAACTAAAAAGTTCTTAACTTATATACAGAATATTATATCTTTATTAAATCTAACAAAGCTATTAAACTCATAAACGATGAGTGAACAGATACTTAAGGCCCTAATGGAACTATTTGCAATAATTGCGAGGCCTGAAAGTAATGCAAGTGATAGAAGAACGGTAGTACAGTCATTTCTTAAAAGACAGTTGAATCAAGAACTGGTAAAGGATTATATAGAGGTTTTTGATGAATATTATTCCAAGCATCAGACATTACATATACAAAGAGGTGCCAAGAGGATTGGCCCGGACTCTGTAAAAATTCTAAGAATATGTGACCAAATAAATAAGGAATTAACTCAGAAACAAAAGGTTATTGTTTTAGTACGACTTTTTGAATTTGTTAATTCCGATGATGATGAGATTACTGATCAGGAGTTTGAATTTATATCAGCAGTAGCTGAGTCTTTTTATATTCAGGAAACAGAGCACAATAGAATTAAAGAATTTACTGTAAATTCTATTGACACAACAATCAGCAATAACAAGATTTTAATTATTGATAATCATCGTGATTATTCTAATCCGAATATTAAACACATTTGCTCCGAATTCCTTGAAGGGCAATTATGGGTGTTGAATGTAAGTACTGCGAACATGTACCTTTTGAAGTATATTGGCGAAAATGAGATGTATCTCAATGGCCAGTTACTGCAGGAAGAAAAGATACATGTTTTGTATACAGGTTCATCTATAAGAAACCACCATATTAAACCTATTTACTATAGTGATATTGTTAGTGCATATAACGATGAAAGGTTGAAATCAAGGATAGTATTTAGCATTAATGACGTTAGCTATCAATTTAAAAACGGAAAATTCGGATTGAACAAACTAAGTTTTACTGAGGAATCAGGAAAACTGGTTGGTATTATGGGAGCAAGTGGTGCCGGAAAATCAACACTCCTGAATGTATTAAATGGTTCTGCAAAACCAACAACAGGAAAATTATTGATTAATGGAATTAATATACACGATGAAAAAAACAAAGTTGAGGGTTTAATTGGACATGTTTCACAAGATGACTTATTAATTGAAGAACTAACAGTTTACCAGAACTTATATTATAATGCCCGGCTTTGTTTTGATAATTATAAGGAGAGTGAAATTAAGGAAACTGTTAACAGGGTTTTACAAAATCTTGGTTTGTTCGAAATTAAGGATGTTCAGGTTGGAACACCTTTAAACAAAAAAATTAGCGGTGGTCAGAGAAAACGATTAAATATTGCACTTGAATTAATTCGCGAACCTGCTATACTCTTTCTTGATGAGCCAACATCCGGACTATCGTCAAGAGATTCGGAAAATATTATGGACTTGCTTAAAGAACTCACCTTAAAGGGCAAGCTTGTTTTTGTTGTTATTCACCAGCCATCTTCAGATATATTCAAAATGTTTGATCAGTTACTTATACTGGATTGTGGTGGCTTTTTGATATATAACGGTGATCCTATAGATTCCATAATTTATTTTAAATCACGTGTGCACCATGCAAATTGGTCTGAAAGTGAATGTAATGAGTGTGGTAATGTTAATCCGGAACAGGTTTTTAATATTGTGGAGTCCCTGGTAGTTGACGAATATGGCAAACTGACTGATACGCGTAAGATATCACCAAAAGAATGGAATCAGCATTATCTGGAATATTCAAAAGGAAAGGAAAAGAAATTATCTGTCACAAAAGAAACGCCATCGATTTCTTTTAAAATACCCTATAAACTTAAGCAATTCTTTATATTTGCAACCCGCGATATAAGATCAAAACTGGCGAACACACAGTATTTAATTATAACATTTTTAGAGGCACCTCTGTTAGCATTTATACTTTCTTTCATCATTAAGTACCGGGATATAAATGCTACTAATGAGCTTGGATATACTTTTACGGGCAATAGTAATCTGCCTGTTTACATATTTATGTCTGTAATTGTTGCTATTTTCATGGGACTTACAGTTAGTGCTGAAGAAATAATTAAGGACAGGAAAATATTAAAAAGGGAAGCTTTTCTAAATTTAAGCTGGGCTAGCTATTTGTTTTCAAAGGTAGGAGTAATGTTTGTTATTTCAGCAATACAAGCATTAACTTTTGTATTGGTTGGAAATTATATAATGGAAATAAAAGGTATGTATTTTCATTACTGGATAATTTTGTTCAGTGCTTGGGCTGCCTCAAATATTATGGGATTAGTAATTTCTGATAGTTTTAAAACCGTTGTTACAATTTATATTTTAATTCCATTTCTTGTAATACCTCAAATAATTCTGAGTGGTATAATTGTGAAATTTGAAAAACTTAACCCCTCCATTTCATCACCGAGTGGAATTCCCATTTACGGGGAAATAATTACTGCCCGGTGGGGTTACGAAGCTTTGGCTGTTCATCAGTTTAAAGAGAATAAGTATCAGAAGCAATTTTATGATTTTAATAAAGAAATGAGTAAAGCTGAGTTCAAGAAGAATTATTGGGTGAAGAATCTTTTAAATAAAGTTGATTACATTGAAAAATATTATAAAAGTGCGGAAAATACAAAAAGAGTGAATAACAATATTCTTCTGTTAAGAAATGAAATTGGAAAAGAATTGGAAAAAAATAAGATTATTGAATTTAAATATATTGATAGTTTGTATTATGATAGCTTGTCAGATTTAATAATAAATGAGGTACGAAATTACTTAAATAATATAAATAGATTATACATAAAATATTATAACAAGATATGTGATAAGAGAGATATTGTTATTCGTAATCTGCAGAAAAGTCCGGAAGCTAAACAAGATTTTATTCAGCTTAAAAGAGAATATAATAATGACAGGTTAACGGAATTTGTTGAAAACAGTAATGACATTGTAAGAATAATCGAATATAGAGGACATTTATATCAAAAAATAGATCCTGTTTATATGGATCCCGAACACAAATTTGTTAAGTCTCATTTTTATGCTGCGAGGAAAAATATATTTGGCAGATATTACAGTACATTCTGGGTAAATACATGTGTTATCTGGTTTATGTCTATTATATGTTTTATAATATTATATTACAGAGGACTAAAGAAATTCCTGGATTATATGGAACAACTTAGTGGTAAATGGAAGAAAGCTTGAATTGAAGTATATATAAAATAAAAAAGCCGCACCAGCGGCTTTTATTTTTTATTAATCTACAATTTCTATCATTTTGAAAGGGACTCTGATAATTGATTCATAATCTTCTCCGGCTTCGAGCATGTCTTCATCATCTTCTTCATAATACCAATTTATCACTACATCATGTTTTGCCTTGTGAATAACCTCCAGTTTTTTGAATACATCTAAAATACACTTAGAGGAACTGGTGTTGAAATATTCCAACTGAACGTTAACCTGTGTTTTATCAACAGGCTTTTTTGCATATTCTTCTAACCAATCTACCAGTGGTTTGTAAAATTCAATCGAATTTTCGGGAATAGATCTGCCTTTAATTTCAATTATACCCGTTTTACAGTCGAACTTTACAGAAGGTGTTTTCTGAGTTCCCTCAATAAATATTGATTCCATATCAAACTGATTTACAACTTCTCTACTATTAAATCTTAATTATAAGATTAAAGAAATAGTAATTATTATTATAATTGTGAAATACGTACTCTAATTTGTTACCGGTCTTTCTGGCAATATCTACCAGGCCTAAACCTCCTCCACCTTTTGCAGATAATTTTTGATGGTTTAAAATAAATTTATACATGTCCTTTAATTCATCCTTTGTAAGCGAATTAATCTTGTCAATTTTTTCTTTAAGAAATTTAATTTTGGTGGAATTAATAAAATTTCCGGTTGTAACTTTAAAAATTCCATTTTCTCTCTCAATAATCAGTACTCCAAATTTAGGGTCAAGCTCTTCTTCTATCCCTTCGTGGGTTTCCTCAATGTGGTGATAAAGATTTTGCAAACTTTCAACAAGAACATTATAAAGCTTCTTTCTCGTTTTGCTTAATTCATTTGCATCATCAAGTCTCTTTTCAACAGCTTCGAGAACATCATTTATTAATTCAGAGGTTATACTGCCTTTGTAGGCCAGAAGTATATCACCCTTGCTTATATTTTCATAATAATCTTTTATACTAAAGCTCATAAAAGGCTTCTATATTTAGCTTATCGTTAGATTAAAAGTCTTAAAACAATTTTAAAGTTCAACAAATATATAAAAAATATTGTCTTTTAAAAATACGCAAATTTATTATAATACAAATTAGATAAATGATTCAACATTTATTCTGAACTTAAATATAACCAAATTTCAATAAATAAAAATAAGTTCAGCAGAATTTTTAAATAGTCTTATTATCAGAAAAAATAAAAAATTGAATTACCATCAATTAAAGTTGCCGGATTTACTATTATATAATGAAGCATGTTTATATACAATAAAAAATAATATTAAATATATTTCATTAAAATATTTTTAAAACGTGGCGAGACTTTAAATTATTGTTATTTTTTCATAAGCAAAGCTGTATAGAATTCCCAGTTGTCAAGAATGTCTATTGCTTTTATATATCCGGGATCTTCTTCATTTACCACCTGGTAAAATTCACTTGTGTTCCATATATCGCGAGCAATATAGGCCTTTATCAATAATCTGATTTTTATACCGGATATTTCAATTCCCTGTTTATTTTCCGGTACATTCTCATTTTCCGCATATTTTATTAGTTTATTTATTGTTTTTTCTGAAACTTCAAAATTAGCATGAAATACATCAAATGTTGGATAATCGAGCTTAAGTTGTTCTCTGTTGTTATCAACATAATTAAGTGTAAATTGATTTAATATGCCCTTACTTACTATATCGCTGTAATAGTCAGAATAGAATGATGTATCAATCGGAACAAAGAAATCAGGCATTATTCCGCCTCCACCGTATACAACTCTTGAGTTTTTGAGTGTATTGAATTTAAGTGAATCAGGAAAATGAATACTATCTTCATGAGATAGTTCACCGTTATTATACCTGTTAATTATATCTTTATCATAATCATCCTTACTCATGTTATATGGCTTCTGTATTAATCTGCCGGTAGGTGTATAATATCTGGCAACTGTGAGCCTTACCATTGAAGAATCAGGTAATCTGAGAGGCCGCTGAACCAGGCCTTTTCCAAATGTTCTGCGTCCAACAATAATTCCTCTATCCCAATCCTGAATTGCTCCGGCCACAATTTCACTCGCAGATGCTGAACCTTCATCAGTTATTACTAAGATATTTCCTGTCTCAAAATCTCCTTTCGCTGTAGCTTTATATGGTCTTTTTGGATTATTGGTTCCTTCGGTATAAACTATAAGTTTTTCGTCATCTAAAAATTGATCTGCAAGTCTTATAGCTACCTCAAGATATCCGCCTCCGTTACCGGTTAAATCAAGTATTAGATTATTAACACCCTCCATCTTCAGTTCTGCCAGGGCTTCTTTGAATTCATCGATTGTGGTTAATGAAAATCTATTGATTTTTATATAACCAATATCATCCTTTACTTTAAATGAGGCATCAACACTATAAATTGGAATTTTGTCCCTTATTATTGTAAAATCAATTATTTTATCATGACTTCGTCTGAAAACAGTAACAGTTACCTTTGTGCCTTTATCCCCTCGCAATAATCTAAAAACATCTTTATTAGTGATGCCCATACCTGCAACATTATCTCCTTCAACTTTAATTATCCGGTCTCCTGCCATTATACCAACTTTTTCGGAAGGTCCTCCTGAAATAGCAGAAACTACAAATATTGTATCATTCAGGATATTAAAAGATATTCCTATGCCTTCAAAATTTCCCTGAAGAGGTTCATTCATTTCCTTAACTTCCTTTTTAGTAAGATAACTTGAATGAGGATCAAGCTTTTTCAGCACTTCAATAATCGCATTTTCTACAAGTGTCCGCTGATCCACGGAGTCAACATAATAATTTTCAATCCATTCCAGTACTCTCCCGAATTTAAATGTTTGTTCATACACAAACTGAGAATATGTAGTCCCTACAGAGAATATTAATGAAAATAAGCATACGAATAAAAAGAATTTGTAATCTTTCATAAATAGTTAATATTAAGTATTGAGGTTATATTGATATCGCAAAAGAAAGAATAAAATTTTCGCTGGTATCAACAAATTAATTTATAAATTTATTGAAATGGGATAATATATATTAAGTGAGCAAGTTCTATTTTTAATAAATGAATTATGATATAATAAAGTTGAAATCCAAACCCACCAGTTCTGCCAAATCTTCTCCTGCTTCCTTAAGTAATTCATCTTCTTTTTCATAGTACCAATTAACCAATGTTTTTAAGCCCTTCTTGCTAATATTGGCAATTTTAATAAATATTTCTGCTATATATCGCATCGATCCTGAGTTATAATAAGCAAATCTAACACTGATTTTCAAGGGTTTTTTAATACTATCAAGATTATTTTCATAATCATTTAACCATTGAATTACTGGTTTATAAAAATCGTGCACATTTTCGGGTAAAGATGATCCGGAAATTGCTAAGGTGTTTTCATTAGGATCATAAACGATTTCAGGTGTGTGCTTCCCGGGTTTGATATCTAGTTTTTCCATAAAACATATTATTTTGGGTAAAAGATACTAATTTTTAATAATTATTTCCAAATAAAATGTAAATAAATGTGTGTTTCTATTCCCATTCAATTGTAGCAGGTGGCTTTGAGCTAATATCGTAAACTACCCTGTTAATTCCCTTTACATTATTAATAATTCTGTTTGATATTGTACTTAGGAATTCATAAGGCAAATGTGTCCAGTCTGCTGTCATACCATCAGTAGAAGATACGGCCCTTAGTGCAACTACATTCTCGTAGGTTCTTTCGTCACCCATAACACCTACGGATTGAACCGGGAGCAGGATAGCAGCGGCCTGCCATACTTTATCATATAGTTTATACTCTTTCAGACCTTCTATAAATATATCATCAACATCCTGTAAAATTTCTACTTTCCCAGCAGTTACATCACCAATAATTCTGACTGCTAATCCGGGTCCGGGAAATGGATGGCGGTTCATAATTTCATCGTCAATATTCAGGGCATTACCTACTTTTCGAACCTCATCTTTAAAAAGGAGTTTTAAGGGTTCTATTACCTTTAAATTCATTTTTGAAGGCAATCCTCCAACATTATGATGAGATTTTATTGTTGCTGACGGGCCATTTACCGAAACAGATTCTATCACATCAGGATAAATTGTGCCTTGTGCCAGCCATTTTACACCCTGAATTATTTTAGCTTCTTTTTCAAAGACCTCAATAAAATGCTTGCCAATAATTTTTCGCTTTTGCTCCGGCTCAGATACGTTTTTTAAATTTTCAAGAAACTTATTTTTAGCATCTATACCATTGACATTTAATCCCATATGTCTGTATGATGCAAGAACTTTATCAAACTCATTTTTTCTTAGCAGGCCATTATCCACAAAAATACCGGTTAGGTTTTTACCTATCGCTTTATCCAATAAAACTGCAGTTACAGAAGAATCAACTCCTCCTGAAAGGCCCAGAATTACTTTATCGTTACCTAATTTTTCCTTTAATTCTTTGATTGTAGAATCAATAAATGAAGCTGGAGTCCAATCCTGCAAACAATTACAAATGTTAACCACAAAATTGTATAATATCTTTTTGCCTTCAGTAGTATGATATACTTCAGGGTGGAATTGAATACCATATGTTTTTTCAGAGCTTATTTTATAAGCAGCAACTTTAATATCTCTTGTGCTTCCTATTAATTCATATCCATGCGGAAGTTCGGAAATTGTATCTCCGTGCGACATCCATACCTGGGTATTTCCTGACAGGCCACTAAGCAATTGCGAATTTTTATCGATATATTCAAGATTCGCCCTTCCATATTCCCGATGTTTTGAAGATAACACTGAGCCGCCATAATTTTGTGCCAGATATTGTGCTCCATAGCAAACTCCCAATAAAGGAAGTTTTCCCTTTATTTTTTCAAGCATGGGCTTAGGAGCATTTTGATCCCTGACCGAATATGGACTTCCTGAAAGAATCACACCCTTGATTGTATTATCTATATTTGGAATACTATTGTAAGGATGAATTTCACAATACACATTTAATTCTCTAACACTTCTGGCTATAAGTTGAGTATATTGAGAACCGAAATCTAATATGATTATTCTATTATGCATGCAGCCGTCTTATTATTATTGAAGCCAAAGTTAAATAATTATATGGGTTTTTCATATAACATAACCAGCACAAGCGTCAGCTTGTTTAATAATTCTTAATTTGAGAAGTTATTTTATTCTTTCAGCGACAATATGGAAAATATCTCCATCTTCTACTGCAAAAGTATTTTTAAAGATTTTTTTTGCTTCTTTTACTAAAGCGGAAACATCCTTGTATCTTGCGGAAAAATGCCCGATCAGCAGTTTTTCAACACATGCTTTTTTTGCAATGGTTGCAGCTTGTAACGCTGTTGAATGATAAGTTAATTTTGCTAATTTTTTATCTTTGTCAAGAAATGTTGTTTCGTGATATAATAATCTTACTCCGGAAATATACTGAACATATTTTTCCGAATAAACTGTATCAGAACAGTACGCATACGATCGTAATTTGAATGGCGGGAGTGTAAGTTTTTCATTCTTTATGGTTGTTCCATCCTTAGTAATATAATCGGCACCCTGTTTAATCTTAACAATTTCTTTTATAGGAATATTATATTTTTCTATTTGTTCCTTACGTATATTTTTTGGCTTTTCTTTTTCTTTAAATAAGAATCCAACTGTAGGAATTCTGTGTTTAAGGGGTATAGTTTCAACTGTAATATGCTTATTCTCATAAATCAATGTTGGTCTGGCAGTTTTAAATGGATGTATTATTATATTGTATTGTAACTTATTTCCAAAATGATCTTTATAGTATTTTATTGTATGAGTTATTTCAGGATGAGCATATATATGCAGATCATTTTCTCTATTTAATAAATTGAATGTAGAAATTAAGCCAAAAAGACCAAAAATATGATCTCCGTGAAGATGACTAATAAAAATGTGATTTATTTTCCCTAACCTGATATTGAATCTGTTTAGCTGTATTTGTGTTCCTTCACCACAATCAATTAAAAAAAAATGCTCATGAACATTAAGAACATGAGCAGCAGAATTTCTTTTTGACGTAGGTAATCCGGAACTACTACCAAGAATCGTCAAATAGAAGGACATAATATCAGGTTGTAATTACTTTTCGGCTCCAGTAATTAATTTAGCTCCTTCATCTATTGCACTGGCAATATTCAATACAGTATCCAACTGTGAGATTGTGATTAATCTTTCAACTGCATCATTAAGACCTGTAAGTACAAAAGTCCCATTGGCATTTTTGCAAAGGCGGTTAGCAACAAGGATAGCGCTTAATCCGGATGAATCACAATATCGACATTTACTCAAATCAAGTATAATATTTTTCTCTCCATTGCCGGATACCAGAACTAATTCAGATTTTAAAGTAGGGGCTATGTGCGTATCTAATTTTTCCTCTAATACTTGAATTAATGTATAATTGTCATGTTTTTCAATTTTAAATTCCATATTGAACAAGATTTGAATTTATTATATAAAGTTATTCGCTTTTTTCTTTATTAGCAGCTTTTTTTCCCTCTTTTTTATTTTTATTTTCATTTTTTTCCATTTCCGACTTCAAAGCTGCCAGCTCTGTAATGTCTCCGAACGTTGTTTTTTCAATGCCTGGTTTACTTTTTTTATGTGTTTTTCTAGGTGCTGAATCAGCTCTTTTTCTTAAGGGCTCATCTTTTGTTTTTCTTTTATCTTCATAAACCCGGGTATGTGAGAGAACAATCTTATTTGCTGATTTTGAAAATTCAATTACTCTAAATTGCAGTTTTTCATCAGCTTTAGCAGAAGTATTATCTTCTTTAATTAAATGTTTTGTTGAAGCAAAACCTTCAACACCGTAAGGTAATGCAACTACTGCTCCTTTATCTAATATCTCAACAATTGTTCCTTCATGAATTGAATTTATTGTAAAAACCGTTTCAAATACTTCCCACGGATTTTCTTCAAGTTGTTTATGCCCAAGGCTTAATCTCCTGTTATCTTTATCTATTTCTAAAACCACTACTTCAATATCCTCAGCGATATTAGTAAATTCAGCAGGATGCCTTATTTTTTTTGTCCATGACAAATCGGAAATATGAATTAATCCGTCAACACCTTCTTCTATTTCAACAAATACACCGAAATTAGTGAAATTACGAACTTTTGCCTTATGATTGGAGCCAACTGCATATTTTTCTTCAATTTTATCCCATGGATCAGGTTTCAATTGTTTAATGCCTAAAGACATTTTTCTTTCTTCACGGTCTAAAGTCAGGATTTGAGCTTCAACTTCATCACCAACTTTGAGAAATTCCTGTGCACTTCTTAAATGTTGAGACCACGACATTTCTGATACATGAATTAATCCTTCAACTCCAGGGGCAATCTCAATAAATGATCCGTAATCAGCCATTACAACTACTTTTCCTTTTACCTGGTCACCGACTTTAAGATTTGGATCCAATGAGTCCCATGGATGCGGTGTAAGTTGTTTTAAACCAAGTGCAATTCTTTTTTTATCGTCGTCGAAGTCGAGTATAACTACTTCAAGCTTCTGATCCAGTTCAGCAATTTCTTCAGGATGATTTACTCTACCCCATGATAAATCAGTGATATGAATTAATCCATCAACACCCCCCAAATCAATAAAGACTCCATATGATGTAATATTTTTAACAGTTCCTTCAAGAATCTGACCTTTTTCAAGTTTGGCAATGATTTCTTTTTTCTGCTGTTCGAGTTCAGCTTCAATAAGTGCTTTATGCGAGACAACAACATTCTTGAATTCATAATTTATTTTTACGACTTTGAACTCCATTGTTTTTCCAACAAATATGTCATAGTCACGAATTGGTTTGACATCAATCTGCGAGCCAGGTAGAAATGCCTCAATACCAAAAACATCTACAATCATACCTCCTTTTGTGCGGCATTTGACATACCCTTTTATTATTTCATTTTTTTCCAGAGCTTCATTGATTCTATCCCATGATTTTAATGCCCTGGCTTTTTTATGAGAAAGTATTAATTGCCCTTTTTTATCTTCCTGGCTTTCAACATAAACCTCAACCTTGTCGTCAATTTTGATTTCCGGATTATATCTGAATTCATTCAGACTTACAACTCCTTCAGACTTATAACCAATATTGATGACCACTTCCCTTTTGTTCATGGAAATTATGGTACCCTCTATAACTTCGTTATCAGCAATAGGAGACAGAGTATCATCATACATCTTTTCAAAATCAGCCCTTTCTTTCGATGAATAGGCGTCATGACTATCACCATAATTATCCCAGTCAAATTTTATATCAGACTCCATTAAAGTATCAACACCTGATGGTTTGGCTACTTTCGATACTACTTTTGTGCTCTCCTTATTTACTTTGGATTTTTTATCTTCAACCTTCTCTGATTTTGATACTTCCTCAGGTGCTTTTTTCGCTGTACTTTTTACACTACCGGTATCTTTCTTGGAAACCGGTGAAGGAATTTCTTTAGATTTTTTGTCTTCTTTGCCCGGTGGTTTAGGAGGTTTTTCCTTTGATTTTTCAGCTTTTTTAGTCGTGCCTGTTACTTCTTTTTTTTGCGAATCTTTTTCAGGTTCCTTCTTGTTTTTCTTTTGTGGTTGAGATTTTTTGATTTTAGGATTTGTTACAGCTTGATCTTTTTCGTCAGCTGCCTGATTATCAATAACTTTACTGTCGGCCAGTTTTTCTTCCAACTTGCTATTACTATTTTCCGCCATTTAAATAAATTACTAAATTAATATGTTAGACATTATGTTGTTTAAATCGAGCTGCAAAACTATAATTTTCTCACAGAAAAAGCTAAAGATACAAAAAAAAAATACAAAATTTAATAGTATAAACTTAAAACTAAAGGTTTTAGGATTAGCATAAAAAGTGAATCCGGAAGTAAAAAATTTAATAATTATGCACTTTTTTCGAGTCTCTCAGCTTCTCTTCGCTTTTTACTCATTAAAAAAAGTGCTTTATTTTCTTCTTTGCGTAGTAACCTTTCTATATTTTTTTGATGTGTAAAAAGAAGCAATACCGATATAATTAGTGAAAAAATAACTAGTGACGGAGTGGTGGTTTTGAAAACAAAAATTACTACAACAGGGAATGAGAATCCTGCTATCATTGAGCTGAGTGAGACGTATTTGGTGACCAATAATGTAATAATAAATACTCCGATGCATATCAGTGTAGTAAAAGGATCTATTGCCAAAACAAAACCTAAAAGTGTTGCTATACCTTTTCCTCCTCTAAATCCAACATAAACCGGGAAAATATGTCCTGCTATTGCTGCCATTCCCAATAATAGCTGGAAATTAATGAAGTCTCCTGTTTCAGGGATATAGTAACTTGTGAGGTGTATTAGATTTACTGCCAGCCAGCCTTTAAATATATCAAATATGAGAATTATTAAACCAGGTTTCCATCCTAGTATTCTCATTGCGTTGGTAGAACCTGCATTTCTGCTACCATGTTCTCTTATATCAATATTATAGAAGTATCTTCCAATCCAAATAGAGGAGGGAATTGAACCGATCAAATAAGCTAATACCAGGATGGCAATATTAAATAATATTGACATTAAAAAATGTTTTTTACCAGCTGCGCAAAGATATTAATAATTCTTGAGCTTGCAAGTTTGCAAGTACAAATTTTATCAACTGATAAAGAAAGGAACTGTCCTAAAAGCCTAACTATTATCATTTTGAGATTCTTTACTTTCGTTCAGAACGACAATTATTGAATTATCTATGCTTTTGGGACAGCTCCATATGATTTAAATGATCCTTTTTTTGCGTTTGCTAACTGAAAAAATATCAATTGTCTGTGAGTTATATCACTATTTCAAATGGACTCACTGTATCCTTATTATATTTTTCTTTGTATGCAAGAAGCCTTTCTTTTTGATCTTTTAATATATTTATAAAGGCTTGTGGGATATCATCTTCACCAGCATAAATTTTTTCCATTCTTTCTATCTTCTCAAGGAACTTTTGTACCCGTATTGAGAATTGTTTTTCATAAAGTTCTTTTGTATAATCTCTATTGAATATTTGCTTAAATAAGGGCTGTATATCTTCGTATTTTGGTATGTATCCTATGGCTGTCTCTATTGCATCGTATTCTCCATGCACTCTACCTTCCATCCAGATGAGCCATACTTTTTTATCCACTTTCTCACTTAAAAATTCATCATTTTCTTTAATAAAGTAGTTTGTTGCAAATACTAAAGGTTGATTTTTTAGTTTTTTACCAAAATTTATGTGGTTTTTAATATATTTTCCTAATTGTACAACAAGGAAGTCCAGGTTAGCCATGGGACTAAACTTTCTGACACCTACTTGTCCAATAGTAGCAGCAGTGGTCTCTGACTCAATTGTTGCACCAATGTATACTCCATGTTCCCAACTTAAGCTCTGGAACACAGGTACAGATGTGTCAGAATCGCGGCCACCATAAATTACACCACTTATCGGAACACCATCCGGATTATGAAGGTTTGGATCAGCATTTGATAATTCATTTATTCTTACCGTATATCTTGCATTCTTATGAGCATGCTCTATTGCCTTACCATCCTTATCCTTGTCACCAAGTTTCCAGTTCTCACCATAATGGTTCATGCCATCATCAGGAAGTTCTTTGCCCATATTTAACCAGTATGGTTTACCGTCATTTATTAAAATATTAGAAAAAATAAGTTCCCTTGGAGTAGTAAGTACTTCATAAATAAATGGATCATCTTTTGGATTAACATCAGTAATGATACCAAATATTCCCTGCTCAATATTTACAGCATGACATGTTCCATCATCCCATTCTCTTATGTATGCAATATCATCCCCAACAATTGTCTGCCCGGGAACCATAGCAGTTGAAGTTTTACCACAAGCACTTGGAAATGCACCGGTAAAATATGATATTCTGTTTTTACCTTCCGGTTTAATACCCATGATAAACATATGTTCCGTTAACCAGTCTTCATTATTTGCCTTGTAAATAGCTAAACGTAAAGCTAATTTTTTCAAACCAAGACTATTACCCGCATACTGATTATTTACCGTGAGGACTCTATCTTCCTTTAAGTCCATATAAATTCTTCTTTTATCTATGTTTATTGTGTTACCCCTTTTATCCAATTCACCTGCTGAATGTACCAGATAAAAGAAATCTTCAGAACCATTTAGTTTTTTAAACTCTTCATAACCTGATCTGTAAAGAATATCCTCACTATGACCTACATATGAAGAATCTGTTATCTGCAGAGCACAAATTGAGAACTTTGAACCTAAAGGCCCCAGACTAAAAAATCTTACTAAAGCCTCTTTTCCTGCCATCGCTCCATCCATGATTTCCAAAATCTCTTTAACTCCCTCTTCTTTAGGTTTTGTATTAATTACCTTACTCATCTTCAGATCCGGTGTAACTAATACACTGGTGTTTCCCTTATCCCGTGCCTGGTCATAATAGCTATCATAATGAATTGTATGGCCCTCCATAGCAAGTTTTCTTTCTTCACCACTTCTTAAAGCTAATTCTCTTACATAATCAATGTCTTCCTGAGAATCAGTGATAACTGTAACTTTAGAAGGCTTTAATAAATCCGTAAATTCTTCAACAATTTCTAAAACCTTAGGATTATTCAGGTACTCTAATTTTTTTAGGTCATCCTGACTTAAAGTGCTTTGATTTATTTTCATATTTTTCTTCTTATTTTATAATATATTAACATTATTCTTTTCACTTTCCGGCTTCTTTATTATTAACAACTTCTTTAATAATATAACTTCCTTAGATGTTATGTGAAATGTTTTGATGTTTGTAAATTAAGTCTGATACACTTTTCTGCAACTCAAGGATATTTATATTTGTTCTTAAAATTATATATTGAAAATTTATTTGCAAAAAAATTATACTTATTTCTAAAACATGTTTTTTAACATATTATTTACCTTTTAAAGATAATAATATCTTGAATTGAAATGGTATAATATATTAAATAATTTATAATTTGAGAAAATATTATTTAAATATATATTAGATCAAAATTACTGATTATTTATTTTATAAAAAATGTCCAGGCTAAGTGTAATTGATTTAATTGTAATTGCAGGATTTTTTTTAATCATCTTTGCTATAGCTGCTTATTATTCACGAAAAGCAGGAAAGGATACAAGTCAGTTTTTTTTATCGGGGCGGAATTTACCATGGTATTTAGCAGGTACGGCAATGGTAGCCACTACTTTTGCTGCTGATACACCACTTGCTGTAACAGAACTTGTTGCAAAAAATGGAATTGCAGGTAATTGGTTATGGTGGAACCTCGCTATTGGCGGTTTGCTAACAGTATTTTTCTTTGCCAGGCTATGGAGAAGATCCGGGATAATGACTGACCTGGAATTCATTGAAATAAGGTATTCAGGTATTGAAGCAGCTATCCTTAGAGGATTCAGGGCAATATACCTGGGATTATTTTTAAATGTAATAGTTATTGGATGGGTGCATAAAGCAATGGAAAAAATATTTCTTATTACATTACCGGAATTTGATCCATTTATGCTTGTTACTGTGCTGGCCTTAATTATAGCCATTTATGCTTCAGCCTCGGGATTGCTCGGAACAGTTAGAACTGATAGTTTTCAATTTGTTTTTGCTATGTCTGGCTGCATAATATTAGCCGTTATAGTTGTTAAGTTGCCTCAGATAACAAATCTTAAAACTTTATCTGACAGGTTATCTCCTGAAATATTAAGTTTTTTTCCGAAAGTCGGTAAAATATCAGTCAGGGGAATAACCGGAGGTGCTCTTTCCTTAACTACGGGTGCTTTTCTTGCTTATATTGGCATACAGTGGTGGTCGAGCTGGTATCCCGGTTCTGATCCGGGTGGGGGAGGATATGTGGCACAACGTATGCTTTCTGCAAAGGATGAAAAGCATAGTATGCTTGCTACGCTTTGGTTTAATATTGCACATTATACAATACGGCCGTGGCCATGGATAATTGTTGCTTTAGCAGCCCTGGTAATTTTACCCAGGTCACAGAATAAAGATATTTTAAAAAAGGAAAATCCGGAAATGTTTAACAAAGTTGAAGAGATATATTTAAACGGTGGAATTAACAAAAATGGAACAACTCTTGCCAGCAATAAAGCATTTATGGATTTCTATGAAAAATATGAAAATACAGTTGATCCCGGGGTGATGTATCCTAAGCTGATGGTAAGATATTTGCCGGCCGGACTGCTTGGTTTATTAATTGCAGTTTTTATGGCTGCTTACATGTCGACTATAGCTTCACAGTTAAACTGGGGAACTTCATATTTGATAAATGATTTTTATAAAAGATTTATTAGCAAATCAAAAAGTGAAATCCATTATATTATTATCTCCAGGATATGCATAGTATTGTTGGTATTAATTTCATTATTAGTATCAAAATACTTTTTAACTACTATTTCCGGTGCATGGATTTTTATATTGAATGTAAGTGCCGGATTAGGGGCTGTTTTAATACTAAGGTGGTACTGGTGGAGAATTAATGCCTGGTCCGAAATATCTGCGATGTTAGCACCAATTATACTTTATCCCTTATCCGGCAATGGCATAAATATCAAAATTGAGATTTTTTCTTTTGTTTTACCTTTAAATATTAAAGGACTGGGACTTGAATCACCTTTAACGTTATTTCCAATTGTTATTGGCACAACAATAATTTGGATTATAGTTACTTATATCACAAAACCTGTAGACAAAAATACTCTTATATCTTTTTACAGGAAAGTTCATCCTGGCGGTATCGGCTGGAATAGAATCAGCAAAGAAATCAAATTAGCAAAAGCTGATACGGGATTTGGTAAACTTTTTGTTAACTGGATTTGTGGTGTTGGAGCAATATATTCAACAATGTATGGAATAGGTAAAATTCTATTTTCAGAATACCTATATGGTATTATTGCTTTATTTATTGCATTTGGCTTATCTTATGTAATTCATCTGAATTTAAGAAACATTAAAGACAGCTAAATCCAATTAGATTATCATGTATTAGAGATATGTAACTTTAATGGAAACCTGCTATTTTTCGTCTTTCAGGGCAGCCTGCGCTGCAGCTAATCTGGCAATAGGAACCCTGAATGGTGAACAACTTACATAATTCATGCCTGCTCTATGGCAGAATTCGACTGAACTTGGTTCTCCCCCATGTTCGCCACATATACCGATTTTTAAATTTGCTCTTGTACTACGGCCTTTTTTAACACCCATATCTATGAGTTGTCCCACACCTGTTTGATCTAAAATCTGAAACGGGTCATTCCTTAGAATACCTTTATTAATATATATTGGCAGGAATTTACCCACGTCATCTCTTGAGTAGCCGAATGTCATTTGAGTGAGGTCGTTTGTGCCAAAGGAGAAGAATTCAGCGAATTCAGCTATTTTATCGGCAATTAGGGTTGCACGTGGAATTTCAATCATAGTACCTACCAGGTATTCTATCGTATCTCCTTTTTCTTTAAATACTGTTTTTGCAACTGATCTTATTATTTCTTCCTGCATTTTAAATTCTTTCACTGTTCCTACAAGAGGAACCATAATTTCAGGAATTGCTTTTATTCCTTTTGATTTCAGATTTAAAGCTGCTTCAATAATTGCTCTTGCCTGCATTTCAGTAATTTCAGGATATGTAATTCCCAGCCTGCATCCTCTGTGACCGAGCATAGGATTAAATTCAGAAAGTTCAGCTACCTTTTGTTTGATGTAGTCAACAGATACTCCCATTTCATTTGCCATTTCCTTTTGGCTGGATTTTTCGTGCGGCACAAATTCATGTAATGGAGGATCAAGTAATCGAATGGTTACAGGCAAGTCTTGCATAGCTTCAAATATGCCTTCGAAATCTGTCCTTTGTATTGGCAATAATTTGTCTAATGCTTTTCTTCTCCCTTCCTCATTTTCAGCAAGAATCATTTCCCGCATAGCAATAATTCTGTCACCTTCAAAGAACATATGCTCTGTTCGGCAAAGTCCTATACCCTGGGCACCAAAATTCCTTGCAATTTTTGAGTCATGAGGTGTATCAGCATTTGTTCTTACACCTAGCTTCCTGTATTTATATGCCAGTTTCATAATATTACCGAAATCTCCGCTTAATTCAGGGTCAATGGTTGCTATTTGCCCTTCATATACTTCTCCGGTTGAACCATTAAGTGATAACCAGTCTCCTTCATTAAACACTATATTATCAATTCTCATTTGCCGGTTTTTATAATCTATACTTATACTACCTGCACCTGATATACAACACTTACCCATTCCTCTTGCCACAACAGCAGCATGGGATGTCATACCTCCGCGTGCAGTTAATATTCCATTTGCAGCATTCATGCCGGTAAGGTCTTCAGGAGATGTTTCGATTCTCACCAGCAGAACTTCTTTTCCTTCTCCTGCCCATTTTTCAGCTTCATCAGCAAAAAACACTATCTGACCTGTTGCTGCTCCAGGAGAAGCAGGCAAGCCCTTTGCCAGAACATTAGCTTTAGATATGGCTTTCTTGTCAAAGACAGGATGTAATAATTCATCTAATTTATTGGGCTCTAGTCTTAATATAGCTGTTTTTTCATCGATATCACCACTTCTTAACAAGTCCATTGCAATCTTGACCATCGATGCAGCAGTTCTTTTTCCATTTCTTGTTTGCAGCAACCATAGTTTGTGATCCTGTATGGTAAATTCCAGGTCCTGCATATCTTTATAATGCTTTTCAAGTTTTTCCTGAGTTGCATCAAGTTCTTTATATACATCAGGCATTATTTCTTCAAGTGAAGGGTATACTGTTTTTCTCTCTTCTTCAGCAATTCCTGCTAATTTTGCCCATCGTATAGAACCTTCTCTGGTTATTTGTTGAGGGGTTCTGATACCTGCCACAACATCCTCACCCTGCGCGTTAATAAGGTATTCACCATTAAAAAGATTTTCACCAGTAGCAGCATCTCTGGTGAAGGCAACACCTGTACCTGATCTATCACCCATATTACCAAATACCATCGCCTGCACATTAACTGCAGTTCCCCAATCTTTGGGAATCTGATTCAACTGGCGATAAACAATAGCTCTTTCATTCATCCAGCTATCAAATACTGCACAAACAGATCCCCATAACTGTTCCCACGGATCTGTCGGGAAATCTTTGCCAGTAACATCCTTAACAGCTTTTTTAAACCTTAACACCAGAACTTTAAGGTCTTCCGTTGTAAGATCAGTATCATTTTCTATACCTTTTGAATTCTTAACATTTTCAATTATTTTTTCAAACGGATCAACATCTTCCTTTGAAGCGGGTTTCATTCCTAAAACTACATCACCATACATCTGAACAAATCTTCTGTATGAATCCCATGCAAATCTTTTATTATTGGTCTTCCTGGCAATTCCAACAACTGCATCATCATTTAATCCCAGATTCAGTACTGTATCCATCATCCCAGGCATGGAAACTCTTGAACCGGATCGTACGGAAACCAATAAAGGATCATCTTTATCCCCAAACTTACTTCCCATAATGTTTTCCACATTTATCATTGCCTGTTTAACCTTTTCTTCAAGAAGCTCAATTACCTTATTTTTACCTAATTTATTGTATTCAGTACATACATCAGTTGTTATGGTGAAACCCGGAGGAACAGGAACGCCAATAAGATTCATTTCTGCAAGATTTGCTCCTTTGCCCCCAAGTAAATTTTTCATTTCTGCTTTTCCTTCAGCTTTCTTATCACCAAATGTGTATACACGTTTTTCTTTAGACATTTTTATCTTATTTTAATTTATATTGTTAAATTATTTTAAACCTTATTTTAAAAGTCCACAAAGGTATTTAAAAAAAATAAATCTCTACGGGTTTCAGCAATGTTTATATTTGCAAATCCCGGTAGTTCTAAGAATAACTTTAATAAGAAGCTATTTAAGCATATATTTTCTGACAATATTACTATTGCCATCAGTTATTTTAATTAAGTAAAGACCTGGAGGATAGGCAGAGATATCTACAGACATTTTATTTATCCCGGTTTGTATATTTATGCTTTTAATGATATTACCAATACTATTGGTTATTACCAGTGATACAAAAGAATGATTACCTGATTTAAAATCGATATTAATAATTCCCATGCCAGGATTGGGGAAAATGTCAGTGTCATAAAATTTAATTTGATCATTATTACTTATTATTGAACTACTATAGAGACATTTCCAACCTTCAGCCACAATTGAATTATCTGTTTTAAATTTAATAATTAATGAATTTCCTGATGACGTTAACAGATTATTGTGTCCTTCTCCTGTAAGTATATCAAGTATGCTTGCGTCCGTAGAATTACCATCATATATTATTACCGAATCATTGCCGTTGTCAAGGGCAAAATCAGTAAACTGTAAACTGATATTTCTATTCTGAGGCATTTGTACCAGCCACAGACAATTCGAATTATTACCGTAATTCAGGCTATCACTTCCATCGGAAATTATACCTGAATGCTCAGTTATCACAGAAAGTTCCTGGCAGTAACATATTTTCTTTTCAATTCTATAACAAGCTTCCCATCCATCGCCTGTTAAGCTTTCGTCAGAATAAAATTCAATAAACATGGCTTTTCCGGAAGATTTGACCGAGAAAGTACTTAATTGGCCGGAGTATATCCCAATCATCGGAGCCAGGCTATTAATACCGTCATAAATTAAAACATTATCAAATCCCGATTCCGTATCAAATTCAGTAAATGTTAATGTAATATTTGCTTCTTCTTCAGAGCTGATTAACCATGTGCAATACGAATTGTTAGCGTAGTAATCTTCTCCACTGCCATCGGAGATAGTATCAATGGGATTAGTCAGATTAGTAAATTCATTGCAATAACACGTATCTTCACCATTGCTTGTCAGGTCATAAACCGGCCTGATGAAAAACAGGACACTGTCGTTTAGTAGCTCCCATGATGCATCCGAACAACTATAGGAATTATAATCCGAGAAAGTGGAATCCATGCCGATTGCCGGAGTATTAGATCCGTCCCATGTAAATCCAATTACAATTTTATTATTATAAAATTCAATTTCCTGATCTGATAAATCAATATAATTCCAACCCACATGATCGGGCTCAGCAACTACAGGTACATAATTATACCAGTGTATCATGTAGTAATAGTCAAGAATATGAAGATTTAACAATCCCAGATCACCTCCGCCTACCTCAACATCAAGATCAGTAATATAATACCAGACTCCCAGCAAATTACCATCACCGGTAAATTTCATTCCTATGCCTGTATCTGCCAAATTAGAATAATATTGGTAATCAGGAATCCCGTCATCATAAGCATGAGTTATTGGAGAATCATTATCATATAAACTACTAATATTATTAAAATATAATTCATAAGGATCTTCACTTATTTCCAGGGGCGTAACAACGAGATAATAAATGTTTGAAGGGAGCCCGGTTAGAAATATAGTATCATTAGCTGTGCTGGTATTTAAAGAAGAATCAACAGGAAGTATAATAGTATCGGTTACCGAATACAGGTAAATATTGAAATTTGCAGGTGGAGTTAATATAACAGAAGCGTCGTTAATTCCATTATAATAAAACCTGAATATATCTATATCATTGAGATTTTTTAAAATGCCTGATTGTGCGTCCGGAAAATAAACACTTGAAGCGTTGGCAAAATGATTATTAGGCTCATTCTTATCAGTAATATAATTTTCATAGAATTCCGAGAGGAAGTTAATCCACTTTGTACTATCAGGAAAATCTTTACTAAAGAGCCTGTCACCATATTCAGGGTCATAATCTTCAAACAGAGGAAAATATATTGAAAGTCCCCGTGCATAGTTATAGTAATCTGACGCATAATTTTCTATTACTGCATCACTTATTGCATTTTTAAGGGAATCAGCCGCATCCTTTATTTTATTATCGGCAATACTTATTTCTAATAAGTCTGCAAGGCTCCATAAATCAAAATAATCATACAAATCAAAGCTTTGTGTATTTTGCCTGGCCTGACCTACTTTTTCCCAAACCGTTCCATTATCAATAATATTTATTATTAATGTATCCAGCTTCTCTGTAATATTTCTGATTTTTTTCAGATTTATAGCTGCATTAGTTACATCTGAATATTCATAGTACTCACCATAAGTTTTAACAAGTATGCTTGATAGTGTGTCAGCTGACATATTATGATCGTTAACCAGTTCGTTAAGAAATGATTTGTAATTATAACCGTCCCATGGGACTAGATCTTCGGATGCTACCATAATTTCTGCAAGATCTCTTAACTGGTATGCCACTTCAATCATGCCCATTAAGCAGGCATCGAAAGCAATAATTTCCGGACGTATGGAACTCATGGAAATTGCTTCGCTAACTTCGTAGTTTGAGAGATAATCGTCGCTTGTATTATCGAAGCAGACATCTTTAGTAAAAGGATTATTGCAGGGTGCTTTAGTATCGCTGCTATTTTCATTTACTGATCTCCATCCTCCTCCATGGTTCCAGAATATTAAGGCATAATTGTCAGCAGGGTAATTTGATACGGACCAGTCAATAAACTCAGTTAAAGTTTCCGGATCTCCCATATTTTTTTCACCCATAATTTCAACTGGCTCAGTAGAAATTTCAGTAGAACTCGTATCAGCTAATACTCTGAATCTCCTTGTATCAGTCCAGTCTCCATTTGTATCATCATAACCTGCAATCCTGTCGAACTGGACAATAATATTAACAGAGTCGGTAGATCCTACAGATTCCATTTCATTAAAATCTGTGATAGCCACATCTTCCAGATTATTATCCGCATCAAGGTAAACCATTATTGTCCACTT
>CBFCXR010000003.1:0-46776 GCA_965602045.1 uncultured Bacteroidales bacterium
TTCGTTCTTGCTCCACTAATTCCATCGCTTGGAGATTTTCCCTTACCCTGTAATTCTTCAACAATATTTTTAATCATATAATACTGAATATTTTCAGGATTTACAGGATTATATTTTGTTACATTATCCTTTATTGCCAGAATAATTGGCTTAAAACTAAATGTCGAAAAAGTTATTCTTCCTTTGGATCCAAGGATTTCTATAGTATCAGCCTTATTCATTTTTTGTGCAATAAAACACCATGAACCGGAAGCTACGATACCTGATTCAAACTCCATACTAGCAGAAACCGTATCTTCTGCATCATATAATCTTCCAGTATTTGAAAATTTTCCTGAGGCATCTTTAACAGGACCAAAAACGTAATCAAGGATATCAAATTGATGACAGGCCATATCATAAAAATATCCGCCTCCGGAGATCTCCGGAATAACTCTCCATGGAGGATTCTGAAAATTAAAGTCTTCTTCTCTTGGAGGACTCCACAATTTTATGTTAATAAAATAAATATCTCCAACTGATTCTTTATCAATAAGCTCCTTTACTTTTAAAAAATATGGTAAAGTTCTGCGATAATATGCAACAAATAATTGCACCTTCTTTCCTGAAGCTACCTCATTCATTTTCAGGCAATCTTTATAGCTTGAAGCCATAGGTTTTTCAACATACACAGGCTTACCTGCATTCATTGCCCTTATTGCATACTCAGCGTGAAACTTAGGAGGAGTTGCAATATAAATAGCATTAACTTCAGGATCATTTATTAATTTTTCAGCGTCATTGTACCACTTTGGTATATCATAATTTTTTGCATAGATTTTAGCTTTGGAGGCTGTTCTGCTCATCACAGCTGTAATTTTTGATCCCTTAACTTTATTAAAAGCGGGACCGCTTTTTTTCCCGGTTACATCGCCACAACCTATAAAGCCCCATTTAATTTCTTTCATACTATGCTTATTCTTATATATGCCTCACTTGTTAAATCTTTCTTTAGAAGCCCATAGACCTAATGCAGGATTTGATATATAAAAAAACTCTTCTCCGTCAACAACATTAAAACCCTCATTTAATTTTTCAATATCATATTTTTTCATCATGGCATCTAAATCAGCATACTGAAAATTCACACTTTCTATTTCCTCTTTTGATAAATGCCCCGTGCAATATATTATCCTGAAACGATTTTCAGATGAACCGTGAATAAGATGCGCGGCAGCACTGAGGTTATTCTTTAGATCTTCATTTTGTTCAACGAGTTCCAGAATCTTCGGAGTATTTACATAACCATATTTACGAATCAATCTGTCAATCTCCTTATCTTCACCAAATTCTTTTAATCCGGGAGCCAGAATAATCAATTCAGCGTCATCAGCCAGTGCCATTCTTGTACGGTAGATACTTTTGTTTCCAAGCCATGTACTCTTAAACTCCGCCGGGTTAAGATATACAACAGCTTTCTTTATTGGCTTTTCAAATATCTTAAAATTTACTTTTAAAGAAAGTTCAGCAGGTTTTATAAAGCATTCATCATCATCACCTACATATAAGCCTTTAACTTTCAATTTATTATCTTCGTCACTTGCGATTACTGTATGAACATATACAATTGGCAAATCTTTTGCAAATTTACTTGCTGCATAATTAAGAACCTGTCTGACGGGATTTATTGCCCGGCCCATTATCCTTTCCATACCATATACAGCACCCATATAATGACTTTTGTTTATCGCTTCTGCTCCTCCTGTCCCGACCAGTATATTCTTGTTATAGTTAGCCATGCCTGTTACTTCATGAGGAACTATCTGGCCTATAGATAATATTAAATCAAATTTTCCTTCAACCAGCAGCTTGTTAACCATTGCAGGCCATGAAAAATTGACCTTATTTTCGGAAATATTTCTTATGAAATCTGATGGTACTTCTCCAATTTTTACTACATCTTTCCTCCAGTCATGAATCCTGAACAAATTCCCGGGAATATCTCCGAACATATCACTTATCTCATTTTCGTTCATGGGAAAATGAGTACCAAGTGCTGGCAGAATATCTGTGAGATTTGACTTATAATACTCCCATACAAATCTCGTTAAATCTCCTGCTCGTGAATGAACCCTGGTAATATCAGGAGGAACAACAAGGACTTTTTTCACTGAACCAATGGCTTCAAGTGATTTATACAATCCTTCTCTCAGATCTTCAGAATCTAACTCTGATGACTCGGAACCTTTTGCATATAATAACATATCTGAAACCTTATTAAAATTTTATAAACTATACTCCTCCAAAAGCGCTGTAACCTCCATCAATAGGAATTACAATTCCGGTTACAAATTTTGAAATATCAGATAATAAGTACAATACTGCACCAACCAGCTCATCAACTTCGCCGTATCTGGCCATAGGAGTACTTGAAATTATTTTTTCTCCACGCGGAGTAGGTTTTCCGGTTTTTTCATCGATCAATAAAAATCTATTTTGATTTGTCAGAAAAAATCCGGGAGCAATAGCATTAACACGTATTCCGGTTTTTGCCATATGCACTGACAGCCACTCAGTAAAATTATTTACAGATGCTTTTGCAGCTGAATATGCCGGAATCTTTGTCAACGGTTTAAACGAATTCATTGAAGATATATTTAAAATAGATCCCTTGCCTTCTTTAAGCATATCCTTTGTGAATACCATTGTAGGTAATACTGTACCTTTAAAATTCAGGTTGAATACCCAGTCGAAACCTTCCATTTGAAGTCCGTAAAAGGTTTTCTCCAATTCATTAAGGTTTTCCTTTTCAATATTCTCAACTTGAGTAGTTGCTTTAGGAGAGTTACCTCCTGCCCCATTAATTAGAAAATCTATCTTGCCCAGTTCATTATTTATTTTAGCCTTTGCTTTTTCTAATGATTCCAAATCTAAAACATCGGCAAAAAATCCCTTTGCCACCGTACCTGTTTCTTTTTGAATGTCAGCAGCCACACTGTGGGCCATATCTTCATTCTTATCTAAAATTGCTGTTTTTACACCAATATAACCCAGGCCTTTGGCAATAGAAGAGCATATTACACCTGCGCCACCTGTAATAACGCATACTTTATTATTCAGATCCTCGAAAGAACTTCTTTTCATTATTGTATAATTTTAATGATTAATATAAAACTTATAATTATCTTTAGTAACAATGTCTATAGGCAAATGTTGTTCCTTTTTTACGGTCTTATTCAGAACAACATGATTAAAAAGTGTCATAATACCATTAAATCCCTGTTCAACCGGCTTCTGACTTATTAAAAAATCAATAATATTATTATTAATATAATTAATGTTTTCCTCTATTAAGTCATATCCTATTAATACTAAAGGCTGAATTTTGTTTTTCTCGATGAACCTTGCAATTTTGTATACTTTTGAATTAGTAACAAATATCCCTTTAATATCCTTTGAGTTATTTAATATTTCTTTAAGTGAATTATTAACAGAATCCTTATCCGAATCTTTAATATGATGAACAATAATATTATCACCGTTTTTGAGATTATCCCTGAAGAACGATTCAAATCCTTCCTGACGATTCATAATATGGTTATGATTATCGAAAGCCCTCGAAATATTTATTACTAATAATTTGGAACTTGCATTAACGCTATAATTCATTAATCGCGCAGCAAGATATCCACTCTGCTTTGAATCCTGTCCGACAAAGCTAAGTTTTCCCGGATCCCTGAAATTTGCGTTTATAAACACATAGGGTATTTTTGTATTATTACAGTGCTCTACTAATCTTTCTGTTTCGTTATCATAAAACGGTGCTATTAATAACGCATCAGGTTTATACCTCATTATTCTTTCTGTTTGCTCCTTAAAAGAGAATTCATCAAATTGATCAAATAGAAACTTTTTAATAACAATATTATAATGAATTATTTCCTTAAGTGCTTTATTAACTCCTATCATAGGTTTTTTCCAAAACGAACTATCAGGATTTTCTTCGGGAAACAAAACAGCAAACTTATAAATCTTTCTTGTAGCCAATGTTCGGGCTACGATATCAGGTTCATAATGAGATTCCCTTATTATTCTCATTACTTTCTTACTGGTAGTATCAGACACTTCACCTCTGTTATGAATTACTCTGTCAATCGTTCCAACTGAAACACCAGCCAATTCCGCAATATCTACAATCCTTATCTTCTTTAATTTCAAACTTGTAATCTTTTGATCAGTAGTTATTTAATGTATTAATAACGAAATATTCGTGTACGTACACGGTAAGATAATTAACAAAAATAAAAAATAAATCTTTATATAAAACATAAAGTGTTTAATTTTCTGAATCACACACAATTTCATCAAAATTTTATTCTGTCACAAGAAACCTCGCTGTGATTATTTCTATACTATTTCGTACATTTATATTAAAATTATGTTATTCTATGGTAACAAAAGATAAAGTACTTGAGACAATATAAAAGTCTGATACACCTTTAAGGACAGGTGATATTGCTAAATTATCAGGTGTGGATTAGAAAGATATTGAAAAGGCTATGCAGGTACTGAAAACCGAAGGGAAAATTTTTCTCCAAAAAGGTGTTTCTGGCAGGCAAAATAAACTATTGGTATCAAATATTTTAAAAAGATATTTATTATCGCATAATTCAATCATTTTATGAATAATAAATAAAACTTAAGTACCTGATGTATAGTGCTTATTGTAAAATATTGGGCATCCATGCTAATTCAAGTAGTGAAGAAATAAAACGCGCTTTCCGGCAAAAAGCCAAGCAACTTCATCCTGATATTAATCCTTCTCCTGATGCTCATTCAGAGTTTATTAAGACAAAGCAGGCATTTGAATTCATACAAAAATACAGGACATGCCAGGCATTATATCGCAGAAGAATGAGTTATTACCGTGAGAGAGCAAGAACAAAACCTCAACATAGAAGTTATTACAGATATGAACAGGCAAGATATAGAATGTCAAAAGAATATAAGTGGAGAATCCATTGTAATAAAAAAGCGGATATCGATTTTAAAGCTACATTGTTTGGTAAAGTTATTTTTATTTTCTTTCATCTGATGTTTCTTTTTGTCGGATTTTATTCTCTGCTTTATCCTTTAATACATACTATAAAATATGGAGTAGAATATGAAAAAACACTTGCCGGAACCATTGTAGCTGTAGTATGTGCCATGCTGTTCGGTTTGATAATGATTTCTATGATCACAATCTCCGGTTTAAATTTCAACTCTTCAAAATAACATTGGCTCAATATGACATCTGAACCGCATTATTTAACCAAAGTTACAATTCCGGTAAGCAGAACAGCAAGAGGTAGCATTTTATCTATTATAATGTTAATGCTCTTTTTATATTAAATCCGAAATGTATATCTACCATCCATTTGGCAAATATTTCTCAACAATCCTTTAATTTCAGATTAAACACGCCAAATTTGTTACTTAGCAATTATTATTAATTTTTTTTAAAGGAAATAATTATATTTAACCCCGAATTAAACAGTAATAAATATGAATAGTCTGGAATACAATAATATTAAGTTAAGGAAAATTTATGAAGTTGTTGAAGAATTAGGATTGGACAGGGATTCTATCCTACCCCACGGCCATTATATTGCTAAAGTTCCCATAATTCATCTTCAAAACAGAATAAATAATGAGGACGGTAATCTGATATTGGTAACTGCAATGACCCCTACACCTCAGGGAGAAGGAAAAACCACAACTACTATCGGACTGGGTGATGCTTTGCGTCAATCAGGTAAAAAAACGTCTATATGTTTAAGAGAGCCTTCACTTGGGCCCTATTTCGGTATTAAAGGAGGCGGAACAGGTGCCGGGGCTTCGCAGGTGATGCCTGCTGAAGACATTAACCTGCATTTTGTTGGCGATATGTATTCAGTAAGCAAATCAAATAATCTGTTATCTGCAATGATCGACAATCACTTACAACATGGAAATGAACTTGGAATCGATCCGAGAAGAATTATTTGGAGACGGGTTATTGATTTAAATGACAGGGCATTAAGAGAAATATTTATAGGATTGGGAGGAGTTAAACACGGTGTACCCAGGCAGGACGGATTCAATATAACCCCTGCATCTGAAGTTATGGCAATGCTTTGCCTGGCAAAAGATTTTAAGGATTTAGGCGAGAGATTAGCAAGAACAGTTGTTGCTTTTACATATAAGGGAGAACCAATACATGCAAAAGACATTCAAGCTGAAGGAGCAATGCAAATCCTGCTGCGTGATACAATTCATCCGAATATTGTTCAAACAATAGAAGGCACACCTGCATTTGTGCATGCCGGGCCGTTTGCTAATATAGCCCAGGGAACGAACAGTGCGATAGCAACAAAAATGGCACTTAAATTAAGCGATTATGTGGTTACTGAAGCAGGTTTTGGAACCGATCTCGGTGCTGAGAAATTTTTTCATATAAAATGCAGAATCGCAGGGCTTAATCCTAATGCAGTGGTTATTGTTGCTACTATTAAAGCGCTGAAACATCATGGCGGATTAACTAAGGATAAAGGCTTTAGCAATTTAGACAAACATGTTGAAAATATGAAACTTTTTGGGCTGGACCCTATTGTTGCAATTAACAAATTCGCAGACGATACAGATGAAGAACTGAGAAAAGTTGTGAGCTATTATGAAAAGCTGGGAACAAAGGCTGTAATTGCAGATCATTTTAAAAATGGGGGAAAAGGCGCATTAGAGTTAGCTAAAGCTGTTATCGATACGATAGAAGCAAATAAAAATTTAAAAATTAATTATTTATATCCACTTGAAATACCGGTAAAAGAAAAAATTGAGATCATTGCCAAAAAAATATATGGAGCTGATGGTGTGGATTATAATATGAAAGCCGAAACAGACTTAAATCTCATTTCTAAACACGGATTTGATAATTTACCTGTATGTATAGCTAAAACACCCAAGTCATTATCAGATAATCCAAAACTGCTTGGCAGACCAAGAGGCTTCAGAATTACTGTTAACGAAGCCCGCATATCAGCCGGCGCGGGATTTATCGTAATAATCTGTGGAAATATAATGACTATGCCCGGTTTACCTAAATTTCCGGCTGCAACAAGAATAAAAGTCTTGCCAGATGGTAGAGCAATAGGATTATCTTAAACCAGGTTACTAAAAATCAAAATAATTCTTCGCATTGTTATAGCAAATATTTTCAACCATCTGACCTAATAGCTTCGGCTCGTATGGAAGAAGTCCTCCCTCCACATCATTCCCAATTAGGTTGCATAATATTCTTCTGAAATATTCATGACGGGGATAGGAAAGGAAACTTCTGGAATCAGTAAGCATACCAACGAACCTGCTTAAGAGTCCAAGATTTGAAAGCGAATTCATCTGTTTTTCCATCCCATCTTTTTGATCGAGAAACCACCAGCCCGAGCCAAACTGCATCTTACCTGCAACACTGCCATCCTGAAAATTGCCAATCATGGTAGCGATAAGATCATTATCCCCGGGATTAAGATTATATATAATGGTTTTTGCTAATTTGTTTACTGTATCCAGCTTATCAAAAAATCTCGACATGGCTGTGCCAACCTTATAATCTCCTATAGAATCAAATCCTGTATCAGGCCCAAGTTGATTGAATAACCGCGTATTATTATTTCGCATCGCTCCGTAATGAAATTGCTGCACCCAGCCTTTTTCATGGTCCATAATACCAAATTCATGGAGCATTGCGGATTTAAACCTCGTAATTTCTTCTATGGAGAGGGAATTGCCGCTTCTTGCCTTATCAAATATCGAATTAATTTCAGAATCTGTATAATCTTCGGCATACAATGTTTCAATACCATGATCCGATAGTTTACAACCATTTTCAGCAAAGAAATCATGCCGCTTTCTCAGGGCTTGAAGTAAATGTTCATAGCTGGATATACTGATATTTGATACTTCGGCCAGTTTTTTTACATAGTTATTAAACAAATCCAAATTATCAACCATCATAGCTTTATCCGGCCGCCATGCAGGTAATACTTTTATTTCAAAACCATCATTCTTAATTTTTATGTGGTGTTCCAAACTATCAACCGGATCATCAGTAGTGCATACTACTTCAACCTTCATCATTCGCATAAGATTTCTCACTGAATAATTGTCCGATTTAAGCTTCTCAGCGGTTTCTTCATAAATTTCTTTAGCAGTCGAAGGATCGAGGATTTTATGAATTCCAAAATACCTTTGTAATTCCATGTGTGTCCAATGATACAAAGGATTTCTCAATGTATATGGAACAGTTTCAGCCCATTTTTCAAACTTTTCCCAGTCAGAGGCATCTCCGGTACAGAATCTTTCATCCACACCATTGGTACGCATTGCGCGCCATTTATAATGATCCCCGTAAAGCCAGATTTGTGTGATGTTGCTATATTTTTTATCTTCTGCTATTTCCTGGGGGATAAGATGACAATGGTAATCAATAATAGGCATTTCCTTAGCATGCTTATGAAATAAATACTCAGCAGTTTTTGTTTGCAGAACAAAATCTTTATCCATAAACTTTTTCATATTCTTAATTTTTTATGTTAAAAAATTATTAACCGAATAATCTTTTAATATGTCTGTCATAAATATTTTCAGTAACCTGTTGACCGACGATACCGGCATATTTCTTTAGCATATTAGTATACTCAGAGCCAAATTCCGCTGCTATTTTATATCCAACATGAATTAATTGTCTGAAACTTGGATTATAATCAGGATGCCCCTGTACATGTCTCAATGTATTTGCAAACTTTTGTCCATCCCAGTTCTCCACTTCATCAGCAGTTGGCAGGTCCGATTTATTAATATCAATTACTGTAGCATAAGGGCCACACAATTCATCCATTCTACCGAATCCTTTTGCATAAATAGATTTTGCAAGCTTAAGTGCTTCGCTACCGGCAAGAGCTAATCCAATAAGTTCTTCGAGCCAGGTTGTACCTGCAGTTTTAACATGAATTCCTTTATTATACTTTTTAATCAGATCACCCATTATCGGATAAATGGCAAATTTATCACTTCCTGAATGAACACTGAGTTTAAGGTTTTCAGGCAAGCTAAATTCCTTAATAGAAAAGTCAATAACCAATAAATCTTCTTCAAATTCTTTTGCAAACTGGTTAATGTTGCCTACATAATCAACACCTTTGTTAAACCTGCCGGTAAATTTAGGTGCGATAGTCTGTGCAGGAACACCATGCTGGGCTAAAGCACTAAGTATAAAAAACATTTCAACAGGCGATTGTGCTTCCTCCACTTCATCCATTGAAACTTCAGGTATAAAATCGTCAGTTCCTTTTTTATCCACTATATAGTTATAAATTTTACTTGCTTCCTTTGCAGCAAATAAAAACTTGCCTCCGATTTCTTTAAGAGTGTCTTCGCTAATATCAAAGGGATGATCAATTCCGGGTATATTTAATTTACCCAGGTATTTTTTATTATTTTCGATAAATTCCGCAATTTCTTCGTCCGAAGAAGGTTTTCCTATATAATCGGCTACATCGAGGGTGAAAAAGTCCGAGCTTTCAAGAAACCTGTCAACAGTAGACAAATTAATATGGTCAGCATCCACAAAATAATCACCTGTCCATCCTAAAGCTTTAACGGCATTATCGGCTTCGACTCTTGTATCAGCGGGTTCTGAATGTATAATAGCATGTTCCCGGTTTGATTTATTCCATACCGGTGTAATATCGATACCAGCTTCTTTTGCTTTTATTATGGCTTTTAATTGCGCTTCTCCCTGTATTTCGAAGCGATCTCCTACTCCGAATGAATATTTCTTGATTTTCATAAAATTGTTTTTTTATTGATTAAACTTATTCGATTAGTAATATATTTTGATTATTCAAACAACTAAAAATATACATTTATTGCCTAAGAAAAAAATTAATTTCCTAATGTAAATTATTTAAAACTAATTTGGAAACAGCACGAAGAAATGATAAAAAAAACTCCCCAAACGGGGAGTTTAGTATGTATTCTTATAAATCTGATATTTGCTTAAATTTAGGTACAAATAAATGCATAATTATCCAGGCAACAACATATGCTAAAGCACAAACAATAAACATTATTGCATATCCTCCCTCAATTTTTCCCAGTATAGCAAAATGCTTTAGTATCAATCCTGCACCCCCGGCAATTAGCATACCACCAAATGCTCCTGACATTCCTCCTATACCTGTTACAGATGCAACAGCTTTTTTGGGAAACATATCCGAAACCGTGGTAAAAATATTTGCTGACCATGCCTGATGCGCTGCACAGGCAATTCCTATGATAATTACTGCAAACCATGTATTAATAGCCCCAAGCTTCGAAGCTAATAAAACTGATAAAGGAAACAATGCATAAATAAACATTGATGTTTTACGCGCTCTGTTTGCATCCATTCCACCGTTTATGAATTTCTTAGGTAGCCATCCTCCAAAAACACTTCCGAATGTTGAAATAGTATAAACAATAGCAACTGCCAACGGCCAGGCAATAACCATTTCTTCATTTCCGTCAGCAATGTGCCGTGCATTCTCGCCTTCGAGGAATGAGGGAAGCCAGAATAAATAAAACCACCAGATTGGATCTGTAAGTAATTTACCAAAGAAAAACGCCCAGGTTTGTCTGTATTTTAACAGCTTAAACCATGAGACTTTACTTTTTTCTTTTGTTTCTTCTTCCTGTAATTCATCTTTGTCACTATGAATGTAGTCGTACTCTGCCTGAGATAATTTTCCACTATCGAGTTTTTCTTTTGGAGATTTATACATGGTAAACCAGAATATTAACCAAATAAGTCCTACCAAACCTGTTAAAATAAATGCCCATTGCCATCCCCAATAAAGAGCAATAAAAGGAACAGTAAGCGGAGCAACAATTGCACCTACATTCGCTCCTGAATTATATATACCTGTGGCATATGCGCGTTCCTTTTTTGGAAACCATATGGCAATTGTTTTATTGGCTGCAGGAAAATTACCTGATTCGGAAACACCTAATAATGCCCTCCAGAAACCAAAACCAAATGTTGACCTTGCAAAAGCATGCCCAACAGCTGCAATACTCCAGCCAGTCAATGCAATACCGTAGCCCCGCTTCGTCCCAATTTTATCAACTAACCTGCCTACACCCAGCATTCCCAAAGCATAGGAAATCTGAAAACTCATTATGACATATGAATACATTAATTCCTGATTTGCTTTATCCGGGCCAAAAATGCCAGCATTAGATAAAGTTACTTTTAATAATCCTAATACGTTTCGGTCGAGATAGTTAATTGTTGTTGCAAAAAAGACTAATGCACAAATTGTCCATCGATATTTGCCAACTTTTTGCATTACTTCATTCATAATTTCTATTTTTAAATTGTTAATATTAATTATTTATTTTATGCTTTTGATAATATGTATAGCCTGTTCCACTTTTTCTTCCAGTTTTTTAAAATCTTTTCCATTAATAATCTCCTTAGTGATTAACTTCGAACCCATGCCAACACAAAACGCCCCTGCCTTAAACCATTCGGTAAGGTTTTCTTTTGTTGGCTCAACTCCACCCGTTGGCATTATGTTAGTCCAGGGCATAGGCCCTTTTAATGCAGAAACAAACTTCGGCCCGCCAACCTGTGACCCCGGAAATATCTTTACTACTTCAGCTCCCAGCTCTTCAGCCCTGGAAATTTCAGACACAGAACCGCAGCCGGGTGACCATGAAATTTTTCTGCGATTACAAACCTTTGCCATCTCCTCATTTAAAACAGGAGAAACAATAAAGTTGGCCCCCATTTGAATATACAAAGAAGTTGTACCTGCATCCATTATAGAGCCAACACCCATAATTAATTCAGGAAGGTCCTTTAAAACATATTTATTTAGTTCTGAAAATACTTCATGTGCATAATCACCCCTGTTTGTGAATTCAAAAACTCTTGCCCCTCCATTATAACATGCCTTTGCAACTTTCATGCATATTTCTATATCAGAATTGTAGAAAACAGGTATTATTCCTGTCTCTTTCATTTTATTTAGTACTTCAATCCTGGAGAATTTTGCCATCACTAATTATTTTTATTCTTATTTCTAATTATTTAAATAACAAATAAAATAAAATTCAAAATTATAATTTAAAATTTGTTACCTCGACACCCTGCCTGATGCATCTCCTGACATTAATTTTTCAACTTCGTCAATAGTCATTAAATTATAATCACCTTCGATCGTATGCTTAAGACAGGATGCAGCAACTGCAAAATTTAATGCTTTTTGATCGTCGCCCGGATATGTAAGCAATCCGTATATCAGACCTCCCATAAATGAATCGCCTCCTCCTACCCTGTCAACAATATGTGTGATATCATATTGTGGTGCTTCAAAGAGGTTTTCTCCATTGTATAATACACCTGACCATGTATTATGGCTCGCGCTAACTGAGCCCCTTAAAGTTATAATTACCTTCCCTGCTTTAGGAAATTTATCCATTAATTGCTGACAAACTGATTTATAAGCATCGGCACTAACTTTACCTTTAGTAACATCTACTCCTTCCGGTTTAATATTAAATACCATTTCTGCATCTTCTTCATTGCCCAAAATAATATCACAACCTTTAACCAGGTTTTCCATTATTTCCGATGGTTTCTTGCCATATTTCCATAGTTTTTTTCGGTAGTTTAAATCGCATGAAACAGTTAATCCTAACTTATTTGCAGCTTGTACAGCTTCCACGCAAACATCTGCAGTACCTTGCGATATAGCCGGCGTAATGCCTGTCCAGTGAAACCAATCAGCATCTTTAAATGCTTCTTCCCAGTTAATCATTCCACGCTCAATCTGAGAAATAGCTGAATTAACACGATCATATATGACTTTGCTTGCACGACTTACTGCGCCTGTTTCCAAAAAATATATTCCCAGTCTTTCTCCTCCAAAAACTATATGGTTAGTGCCAACATTATTTTTTCTTAAAGTCATTAAGGCACAATTCCCAATGTCATTTTCAGGTAAACGGGTAACAAACTCAACAGGTATCGCGAAATTTGCAAGTGATATTGCCACATTCGCCTCACCACCCCCGTAAAAAACATCAAAACTATCACATTGTGAAAATCTTTTAAATCCAGGTGTTGACAACCTGAGCATAATTTCTCCGAATGTGATAACCTTATTTTTCATTAGTCAACAATTATAATAAAGAAATATAAATTTATAGTAATAAATTTCAAATATAAATAACTTGTGCAATCGATTGAAATTTTATTTGAAATATTTTTTATCTTTCCTAAAATTTATAATGCTAAAATATTGAAATAATAATAGAAATTTAAATTCTTAATTATTTTTTAAAGATAACATTATTAAATAATTGATTGTACAGAAGCTATATTAAATGAAAAATTCCCGGGTTACAATCCATGATATTGCACATATTTTAAAAATATCAGCATCCACTGTTTCAAGAGCCCTAAATGATAATCCCCGTATTAGCAATAAAACAAGGGAAAGAATTAAAGAAACAGCGAGAAAACTTAATTATCAGCCAAATATATTAGCATCCAACCTTAGAATTGGTAAAACACATACTGTTGGTATCGTAATACCCAGGATAAACAGAAGTTTTTTCGCAAATGTTATTGGAGGTATTGAAGATACTTTTAGTAATGCCGGCTATAGAATTATGATTACACAGACCAATGAAGACTATGATAAAGAAGTTGAAAATATTATGGCTTTAATTAATGCGAGGGTTGACGGTATAATAATTTCTTTATCTGCCGGAACAAAAGACTATAGTCATCTCGAACAAGCTAAAAAGAATGGTATACCCCTGATATTTTTTGACAGGGCACCTGATAATTTACAAGCCAGTAAGGTGGTAATCGATGACTTAAACGGAGCATATAACGCAGTAAATCACCTTATTTCGCAAGGATGTAAAAAAATTGCTCATTTTGCAGGACCGGAACATGTAAATATCTATCTGAACCGAAAAACGGGATATCTGAATGCTTTAAAAAACAGTAAAATAAGCATTAAAAAAGAGTATATCGTTAATAATGTTATTACAACAAATAAAGGAATATCCGCCTGCAAAGATTTAATGAATCTACCTGGAAAACCGGATGCAATTTTTGCTGTAAGTGATTTTGCCGCTTTGGGAGCCATGATATACTTAAAAGAAAATGGTTTTAGAATACCTGAAGATGTTGCATTAATAGGATTTGCAAATGAACCTTTTACCGGCTTACTTGAACCGGGACTTACATCTGTGGATCAACACAGTAATACAATAGGAATTGAAGTTGCGAAGCTTTTTTTGGAAGAAGTTCAACAAAAAGCTAATGAAACCATTTACAGGGATATTGTTATAAATCCTGATTTAATAATCAGAAAATCCTCATTGAAAAAAAACTGATATTGTGATAATGTTATCAAAATAATTAATTTTGTACAATCGATTGCATATTTAAAAATAAAACGTAACATTATAAAAATTAAAAACTAAAAATATGGAAACTAAACTGGAAGAAAGATTTGCAGTTCATTACGAGGATTTTAAATCTTATGATACTCAAAAGATCAGAGAACATTTTCTGATCCAAAACCTAATGGAACAGGACAGCATAAATTTAACTTATTCACATTACGACAGGCAAATAGTTGGAGGCGCTGTACCGGTAAAAAAGCAGCTAAAGCTTGAACCTGTTGACATTTTAAAGGCAGATTTCTTTTTATTCAGAAGAGAATTAGGAGTGATTAATGTCGGAGGGGAAGGAATTGTTACTGCTGATAAGACTGAATACAAACTAAAATATAAGGAAGCTTTGTACCTGGGAAAAGGTACAAAAGAAGTCAGCTTTTCAAGTGTTGATTCTAAAAAACCAGCTCATTTTTATATCAATTCGTCACCTGCGCATACTGAATATCCTAATAAATATATAACCCTGGCAGATGCTGATGTTGTTGATTTAGGATCATTGCAGGCATCAAATGAAAGAAAAATTAACAAGTTACTGGTAAATACAACTATTGATGTCTGTCAGTTGCAGATGGGAATGACAGAGCTTAAAACAGGAAGTATCTGGAATACAATGCCTGTTCATGTTCATTCCCGAAGGATGGAAGCTTACTTTTATTTTGAGGTTCCCGAAGATCAGGCAATTTGCCATTTTATGGGTCAGCCACATGAAACTAGACATATATGGCTAACTAACGAACAGGCAATATTGTCTCCGCCGTGGTCGATTCATGCAGCTGCGGGTACTTCAAATTATGTATTTATCTGGGGAATGGCAGGCGAAAACCTTGATTACGGAGATATGGACATCCGGCAACCAAATGAGCTAATGTAACTGAAGGATTTACAATTGACGATTTACGATTTAAAATTTATAAGTTACGAGTAGACGAGTAGACAAGTTACTAGAGACGAGCAGCGAGAAACGAGAGGCAAGTAGCGAGAAGCGAGTAACGAGTAACGAGTAGCGAGAAACGAGTAACGAGTAGCGAGAAGCGAATAACGAACAGCGAAAAACAAATAACCAAATAAACAACTACTATTATGTCTTTAAAACTTTTTGATCTAACGGGAAAAACTGCCCTTGTCACTGGAGGCACACATGGTTTAGGTATGGCCATTGCTACAGGACTGGCAAATGCCGGGGCAAAAATTATTATTAATGATATCTTTCCTGAGAAACTAAAAAATGCAAAAGAAGAATATTCTGCAAAAGGAATTGATGTTACAACATACTTATTTGATGTAACTAAAGAAAAAGAAGTTGATGAATACATTGGAAAAATTGAAAAGGAAGAAGCACCTATAGATATCTTAGTTAATAATGCGGGAATAATTAAAAGAACACCTCTTCTGGATATGGAAGTCGATGACTTTGAGCAGGTATTAAAGATTGATATAACTGGTCCTTTTATTATGGCAAAAAGAGTCGCAAAGAGTATGGTGCAACGAAAATCAGCCGGAAAAATAATAAATATGTGCTCAATGATGAGTGAGGTCGGGAGACACAGTGTAGGGGCATATGCCGCAGCTAAAGGCGGACTTAAAATGCTTACCAAGAATATGGCCACAGAATGGGCTAAATATAATATACAGGTGAACGGTATTGGCCCGGGTTACTTTGCTACAGACCAAACTGCACCAATAAGGGAAGGAGGACATCCCTTTAATGAACTGATTATGACACGAACTCCTGCAAACCGCTGGGGTGATCCTGATGAATTACAGGGAACAGCAATTTTTCTTGCATCAAAAGCCTCAGATTTTGTTACCGGCATTGTTGTTTATGTTGACGGAGGCATTTTAGCTACTTTAGGTAAAACCAAATTAGAACAATAGTCCTTATAAACTTGAATAGCAAATTTAATGATAAATCCAGATTATTTGCCTCAGGTAAAATACTGCCTTTCATCCTTATAACAGCATTATTTTTCTTCTGGGGTATACCAAATAATCTGAATGATGTGCTTATTAAGCAATTCATGAAATCATTCGAAATTACTCGTTTGAAGGCTGGCTTTATTCAATCTGCATTTTATATGGGCTACTTTTTACTATCAATGCCTGCAGCCCTGTTAATGAAAAAATATAGTTATAAAACCGGACTGGTGGTCGGACTATTCTTATACAGCATTGGTACATTATTATTCTGGCCTGCTGCCATAGTAGGCCAATATGGATTTTTCCTTTTTGCTTTATTCGTCATCGCAAGTGGATTAGCTTTTCTTGAAACAGGTGCAAATCCTTATATTGCCGTAATGGGACCTCCTGAGACATCCGAAAGAAGGCTGAATTTTTCACAGGCTTTTAATCCTCTGGGTGCTATCACTGGAGTATTAATTGGTACAATCTTTATATTTTCAGGAATCGAATTAGGACACGAAGAAATTGATACTTTAAAACTTGCAGGTGAATATAATGGTTATTTACAGGAGGAAACCATGCGTGTTGTAATTCCTTACATTATTCTTGGATGTGTCGTTTTCCTGTGGGCTCTCCTGATTATCAAAACTAAATTCCCAAAAGTGGCAGATGAAGCTAAACCTAAAGAAAAAAGAGAAAAAGGCAGGTTTAGAGATTTGCTCAAATATCCTCATTTCTATAAGGGCGTCATTGCACAATTCTTTTATGTAGGTGCACAGGTAGGAACATGGAGTTATTTTATCCAGTATGTTCAGGATTATACAAGTCAACCTGAAAAAGCAGCAGGTTATTTTCTCACCGGTTCACTTATTGCATTTGGTATAGGAAGATTTATTGCAACTTATCTTATGAAATTTATAAAACCTAATGTATTAATGGGATATTTTGGTGTTGCAAATGTATTGCTGGTGGCGATAGGTGTCATATTTCCCGGATGGATTGGCCTTTGGGCAATTTTCTTCACAAGTTTCTTTATGTCATTGATGTTCCCGACTATTTTTGCACTGGGAATTAAAGAACTTGGTCCTAATACAAAGATAGGAGGCTCAATGATCATTATGGCCATTATTGGTGGTGCAGTCTTTACTCCGGTTATGGGTCTTGTATTTGAACTAACGAAAAGTATGGCAATTGCCATGACTGTACCCCTGATTTGTTATGCCTTTATTACTTATTATGCATTTATTGGTTCAAGAGTAAGAGTATCCCTGACATAAAAGTCATTACGGCACTTTTATATGCGTAACTAGTATTCAGAATACATTGTCATAATTCACAATATAAGTACAAGAGATATTTCCATGAAAGCATTTAGAATTGATGAACCCGGGAAATATTCATTTATAGAAATCCCAAAGCCTGTTCCAAAAAAAGGAGAAGTGCTGGTTAAAATAGCGCGTCTGGGATTTTGCGGCAGTGATATGAATATATGGAGAGGACTCAATCCCCTGGTAAAGTACCCCAGGATAATCGGACATGAAATAAGCGGCGAAATCGAAGAAGTAACCTCCGGTGTTCCTGATATATATAAACCTGGTATGAGGGTTACGGTAATTCCTTATACAAATTGCGGAACATGTGCTGCGTGCCGTGTTAAAAAAGCCAATGCCTGTAAGGATAACCAGACTTTAGGTGTGCAACGCGATGGTGCTTCTACAGAATATATCTCCGTCCCATGGGAGAAATTAGTGTATTCCAGTAAACTTTCACATGATGAACTGGTCCTTTTAGAACCTCTGTCAGTTGGATTTCACGCAGTTAAGAGAGGTAAAGTAACAAAGAATGAATATGTAGCTGTATTCGGATGTGGTATGATAGGCCTGGGGGCTTTGCTCGGAGCTTCAGCTCATACAGGTAATGTTATAGCTATTGATATTGCAGAAGATAAACTAAAAATTGCCGGTAAAATGGGTGCTGCTTATACTATTAATCCTTCAAAACAAGATATTCATGATTCATTGGTTGAAATAACCGGAGGATTCGGCCCAGATATAGTTATTGAAGCAGCAGGTAGTCCGGTTGCTTACCTTCAGACGGTGTCTGAAGTGGCTTTTGCCGGCCGGATAGTATATATAGGTTATGTGAAAGAAGATATATCCTTTTCCACAAAACTATTTGTAATGAAGGAGCTGGATATTCACGGATCACGTAATGCCGATATTGAAGATTTGATAGATGTGATGAAGATACTGGAAGAAAACAGGGTATCAACAGAATCATTAATAACCAGGAAAGTTCCCTTTCTAAAGGCCGGGGAAGCCCTTGCTGAATGGTCAGAAAATCCTTCAAAGTTTGTAAAAATTATTATAGACCTGCAAAAGTAATATTAATGGATAATCATTAGCCATTTTCTAATAAAGAGTAATTATTCAATAACTTATGTATTATGTTAAAAATTGACTCACACCAGCACTTCTGGAAATATAATACCGGCGATTACCAATGGATTGATGATAAAATGGAAGTCCTGAAGAGAGATTTTTTATCTGAACATCTGGCTGAAGAACAGAGAAAATGGGACTTTGATGGAAGCATTTCCATACAAGCAAGGCAGAATGAACAAGAGAATAAGTTTCTGCTGAATCAGTCAGAAAATAATCCTTTAATCAAAGGCATAGTTGGCTGGATAGACCTGCGGGCTAATAATGTTGAAGAGCAGTTAAGCAACGCCTCAAAGTTCGTGAAATTCCGTGGTGTCCGCCATGTTATTCACGATGAACCTGACATTGATTTTATGCTTGATCCGGCATTTTTAAATGGGATATCAAAATTGCAGCAATTTGGACTAACTTATGATATACTTATATTCACACAACATCTGCCCAACACAATAAAAATGGTCGGTAAATTTCCGGATCAGAAATTTGTGCTTGACCATATTGGAAAACCTTTGATCAGGGATAAAATTCTCGAGCCCTGGAGTAGTCTGATAAAAATACTGGGAGGATTTCCAAACATATACTGCAAAATATCCGGTATGGTAACAGAAGCTGACTGGAATAGTTGGAAACAATCTGACTTTAAGCCTTATATTGACATAGTATATGAAGCATTTGGTGAGGACCGGCTAATGATTGGCAGTGACTGGCCCGTATGCAGACTTGCAGGCGGGTATGGCCAGGTGATGGGAATTGTGGAGAAATATTTTAGTAATTTTCCTGAAAATATACAGGAAAAGATCTTTTCAGGGAATTGTCTGGATTTTTACAATATCAGGTGAATATCAAAGAATAAAAAGGCTTTAAAATATTAGCACAAAACTGTTACCTTTATTGTGAAGAAATACACTTGTCGACAGGCAGGAAGTGAATTATTAATAAATTATTATCTGTGGAAAAGCTGGAAATAAAATCTAACCTGGGAAATACAGGTTTAAAATTACCCCCGATAGTATTCGGTACAAGTTGCCTGGGAAATCTTTATAATGCTCTTAATGATGATCTTAAACTTAACATTATTAAAGAGTGGTTCAGATATGTTGAAAAACCGGTTGTCATTGATACTGCAGGAAAATATGGAGCAGGTTTGGCTTTAGAGGTTATAGGCAAAGGTTTAAAAAAAATAAACATCAATCAGGATGATATTATAATTAGTAATAAGTTAGGCTGGTACAGGATTCCCCTTACAACACCTGAACCTACTTTTGAACCGGGAGTATGGGCAGATATTGAGAATGATGCCATTCAAAAAATAAGCTATGAGGGTATAATGGAATGCTATGATCAGGGATGTGAACTTTTGGGCGGCAATTATAACACTGAAATTGTTTCAGTGCATGATCCTGATGAATACTTAGCACAAACATCGGATTATAATGAAAGGAATGCAAAGATTAATGATATAGTTGATGCCTATCGGGCTTTAAAAGAACTAAAAGATAAAGGAAAAGTTAAGGCTATAGGAGTTGGCTCCAAAGACTGGCATGTAATCCGTGAATTAACTGACCGGATAGATATGGACTGGATTATGCTTGCCATAAGCTTTACAATAATGAATCATCCCAAAGAATTAATTGATTTTATTGATGAACTCACAAAAAAAGGTATTACAATAATCAATTCGGCAGTGTTTCATGGTGGATTCCTTACAGGAGGTGAATTCTATAATTACAGGAAAGCTGACAATAACTCCGAATCAGATAAGCATTTGTTTGAATGGAGACAAAAGTTTAATAAGATATGCAAGAATTTTAATGTTGAACCTTCAGAAGCATGTGTACAATTTGGTATTACACCTCCGGGAATTATAAGTATTGCTTTAAACACAAGTAAACCTGACAGAGTACAAAGGAATGTCGATTCAGTTCAGTGCAAAATACCGGCAGAATTCTGGAGAGCTATGCAGAAAAGTAATTTAATTGATCCGGAGTATCCTTATTTATAATTTTAAATAAGAATTGTCTAAATTTATTTAGCTTAAAAATTCCAGGCACTATATAAATCAACGGTTTTAAATACTAATATTAATATGGCAAATGAAAAGAAATATTTAAAAAGGTACTGTAAAACACTCAACCTGCAAAATGATCCCGGGCTTATTATAGATTATAAGAAAACCCATGAAGCTGGTGCTGTATGGCCTGAGATCACACAAGGTATGAAGGATGTTGGGATTATTGATATGGAAATTTACATTTACGGTAATATGCTATTTATGATAATGGATACAATTGCTGATTTCAATCATGATAAATCAATGGCTGAACTTGGCAATAAACCACGCCAGGCAGAATGGGAAGCTTATGTATCTAAATTCCAGGAAACTTCCCCTGATAGCTCAGCTAAAGAAAAATGGCCATTGCTGGAAAGGATTTATGAGATGGATCAAACAAAAGAATTTGCACCGGAAGACGGACAGGTAAAATTAAGAATAGCAAATTTTAAGAGGTATTGCAAAACACTAATGCTGGAACAGGACGGTGAATTAATACAGGAATATAAAAAGGTACATGGAATAGGAAAAGCATGGACTGAGATTACACTTGGGATGAAAGAAGTTGGTATCGTTGACATGGAAATATATATACACAGGAACCGTTTGTTTATGATTATGGATACAGTTATGGGTTTTGATCATGATTTAGCTATGGCAGAATTGGCCGGTAAAACACGCCAGGCTGAATGGGAAGCTTATGTATCAAAATTTCAAAAAGCATCCTCAACTGCATCAGCAGATGATAAGTGGCAACTTATGGAAAGGATATATAAATTAGATAAGTAAGTGTAAAACCTGGATTCAGATCCTGCAAATGTATCAATCAAATAGAATACTCATACTATAACAAAGATTTCTTAAGCTTAATAATTTCTATTCCGGCGTCTATCACAGGACCAATACCATGTTTTTCATTTAGCCTCGCTGGACGCTTATAATAAAATACCATATTATCTTCAATGCCTGTTCCAACACATATGTCTTTTACCTGGCCATCGTTTGTGATTTTATGTTCTTTCAGACCTCTCCAGCCTTGTATTGCAATTGATCCATAACGTTCATCTATCCAGCCTTCATTTACAGCCCTGGCTATACAATATACAAACATAGCAGTACAGGATGATTCAAGATACGAATCAGTTTTATCAAGCAACTGATGCCATAATCCATCAGAATTCTGGTATTTTGCAATTCCCAGAATCTGTTTCTCAAGGTTTTTAATCAGCCCTTTTCTTTTGGGATGATCAGCCGGTAATATATTTAACAGGTGAACCTGTGCCATCATAATCCATCCGTTACATCTTCCCCAGTGTGCCACTCCGTTCCTTTCAAGATCACTGTAGTAACAGTGGTAATATAATTCATTTTCCTCATTCCAAAGGTATTTAGTAAAATTTAACACCTGGTTTATAGCATCGTCATAATATTTGCTATCACCGGAAAACTTTCCCATTCTGGCCAGAAAAGGCACACTCATATATAAATCATCAGCCCATAAGGTCATTGCATGAGGAAATGTCCGTACAAGTGTACCATCATCCAGACGCTCCTGAACGTTAGTAATATGATTTGCAGTGTTTTCAATATACTCCTTATATTTTTTCCGCTTATTTTTCTCATAGACCTCAATCATGCTGGCGCCCATTGCCCCGCAATCGTCAAGCTCCCGCATAGTCCACAGCTGCCCGAAAGGATATTGATGATGGGGAAGGTCATTATTAAAACGTTTCTGAAAAAATTTGTAGTTGTCCATACCAAACGCGATATGTTGTGCAGCAAAATCAAAATATTTTTCTTCATCCAGAAAATCTGAAAGATTAACCATAGCCATGTTTAAAACACCATTTGTATAATGCCATTCACCAAACGGACTTTTTAACCTTGTATTCACATCTTCCGGTATATTATTGGTTGAGGTATATGTTTGTTTGTCTTTAATCCCAATAAAACTGAATTCTGCATTATCCAGAACATAATCAGCTACTTTTCTTAAAACAATTTCATCAGTGTCCTTTTTTTGCGTATAGCATGTTGATACCAGAAAACATAATAAACAAACAGAAAAGAACGATTTTAATATAATCCCCTTATTTTTCATTTTTTACAATAAACTAATGAATAACCATTTTTGTATAGTCTATTTTGTTTCCTATTTGTAGTTTAATGTAATAAATGCCTTTAGAATAATCGGATACGTCATGATACAAAATATTATTCCCATAAATATTTTTCTTAACCGGAAGAATATCTATCTGTTGCCCGGTGATATCGAATACAGAAACCTGAACATCAGCAGATCCCGGGGATTTAAAACGAATAGTTACCTGTTCTGAAGCAGGATTAGGGAATACTGTCAAATTATAATTTTGTTGAATTCTATTTTCTCGTATTGCATCAGGAGTACCGACTTCAAACATAAATTCAATACTGCGATGAAGTACGTCATAGAAATCCTGAGTTCCAAATCCCCGTGCATGGTAGTGATGAGCAACACCCAAATATAGAATTATATCATTAATAATTCCTATAGCTAACGGATCCTCTGCAATAACCTTCTTAGGTTTTGCGAGAACCTCAACATTACCATTTATGCCATATGGATAACCAATTCCATAAGTAAGATCATTTGTTGAATACTGAACTTTCTGATTTAGTGAATAATTTTCTGTTATATAATGACTATCGTCAACAATTGTCCACCAAAGATCATCTTCCACCGGGGGATTATATCCCATAATTGCCCCTGGGCCACCCAGATCAGTATCTAACAAAAACATATTCCATTTGTCCACATCATTCGAAAATACACCAACTTCCATCAATATACAGGGAACCGGGAAAGCATCACGAACAGCATAGTTTGGAACTGCAACAGAATTAATTGACTCTGAAATGATAACTCCGGCAACAACTATATTGCCTTGCCCATCTTCATATAAATCTTCTGCTGTAGCAATATTAAATGATCCGGCTGACATATAAGTAACATCTACCCAATCCCATTTAGTAATACTATCCAGTAATACACTATCCTGATCACAAGAGACATCCGCAGTACCACCAACAAAAATAATTTGTTTGTTTTGTGCATTTGCTGTCAACGTAAATAAACATAACGTTGATACAAAAAATGTAATTTTTATAAGGTATAGTGTTTTCATAGTAATAATTTTTAGTTTATTAATTCTTTACATTACAAAAATACTAAAATAAATAATTCGGATAATAGTACAACTATATATTATTCTTGGTTGACATGGCTAACTGATTTTTTATAAGCATTTACATCTCGTAAAGATTCACTAATACTTAAAGTTCTTTTATAACCTATTCAAAATATATTAAGTCGTAGGGTGTAAGTGTTACAGGACCCGTTAATCCTGATTTTTGAGGAATCCATTTTGATGCATTGAAAAGCCCGTTATCTCCTCTATTTTCCCGTTTGTTTGCGGGGAAATTAATATTATAGAACTTTTTCCATATAAAACCCTGTCTGTCTAAATAAGAAATTCGGTTAGCCATAAGATTTGTAACTTTTATCTCAAGCAAGTTAGATGTCTTTAGCTTTCCCTGTGGAATTGTTATGCTGTAAGGAGGTGCAAAAAGTATTGCCAGTTCTTCTCCATTGAGTATTAATACTGCGCTTTCATAAATCTTTTCTATTTCAAGTAACCATCTGTCTGCAGTATCATCCGGAATTTCGAAGTTTATTGAATATTTTGCAGTCCCGGAAAAATTTCCATTATCATCGCCACCAAAATTTGTCCATAAATCCGGTTTTTGCGCTTTTATTTCTTCAGGAAGTGCTGATCCTCCTTCAATAAAATTTATAGTCCACTCTCCATCAATACTATATGATTCACCGGCTTTTTTAATATATGGATATTGCGGTCCTTTTACAACACCTGGAAAAGCTTTTAAAATGCAGGATTCACCTGGCTGGAGTTGAAGTTGTATTTCATTTGTTCCGTTTTCCGAAATTCTAATAGCTGCCATTCCCTTTATCTTGTACAAAGGATTAAAAACAGCAACTGATTTTGCTTTTGTTTGAATAGTTATCCAGCCATCAACAGCCTCTTCGCCCCGGTTTACAATAAAATATATTTTATCTTTATTTTGTTTTCTGCGTATACACTGTAAATCTTTATCCACCATAGATTCTCTAATTATTCCTGAGTATAATAATAAAGCATCAATATTTTTTCCCAACAGGAAAGATCCCCTGCCAACATCTGCCTCTAAGATCTCTAAATTCTTTAACCTGGTAAAATCCAGGCTATTTAAAAGACTTTGAAATTCTTTCTGTCTTCTTCCAAGTTGTCCCAAACCCGGTACATCAGCAGGTAAGTTCTTATAAAAAATAATTTTTGCTCCCTGTTCAGCCAACGATACCAGTTTTTTTAGTGTTTCAATGGAAATATAGTTGCATTTCGGCAGTACTATACTTTTGTAGATATGTCCACTTTTATAAATTAAGCCATTCTTAAAAACCAGATTTTTAATTTGATTATCAGATATATAATCCAGCTGATACCCTTTATCAAGCATTTCCTTTGCAGTTTCCCTGAACTCTGAAATATACAATCCCGGACCTCCGCCACGAAAATGCTCAAGTAAATATTTTCCTGGTTGTGAAATACGGTCGTAAAACGGGAAGTAAAGTAATACATCATTATCCGGCGTTCCTGTTTGAAGGAAGCTTTGACATCTGGAAACATAATCATTTAATGCTGAAAAATCTTTCCAGAATGTATTAGTTGGACCAAAATGCACTGAAGCATAAAACATCCAGCCAGGCCAGGGCTCATCCTCAGGTGAAAATGTGGTTCCGTGATAAAAAATGTGATTTATGCCACCCAGAAAGTAGTTGTCAACGGTTGCTTTCACATCACCAAGCGATGCTAGAAAATGTTCATCCAGCCAGGTTGCTGATTCTGACGAAGTAAGTTGTTTGCCTGTAACATTTGATGCTGATGAAGCAAATTTAATTCTAAGAATATCCCTTCCTTCTGTTTCAGGAATATCAGCTGCTGCATATAAATCAAGAATATTCGCAGGTGAACCGTGTGCCTGATTCCTGATTAAAGCTTTTTTATTTTTTGCCCATTCCTTCCACGTTAAGGTAAATTCTTCCAGAAGTAATTCAGATATTGTTTCACGGTAATCACAGAGTACACGAATATTTTCTTCAGTTGAATCCTGTGTGAAAAGTTCAGGCAAATGATCACGTAAATCATACCCTCTACGTTTTATAAATTCGTTAAAGATTTCCGGTGTCCAGTCAGCTTCTCCATATGCATCATCTACCTCATATGAGTCATTAAAAAATGCTCTTAAGTACTGAATATCAGCTTTTTTGAATGCTTTATCAAACTCTTCAAGGTATATTTTAAGAGCTTGTTTTGAAAAATGGTCAATAACATTAGTTTCACCGCCCGGAGCAGCCCTTTCCACCATCTTTCCATGCCAGCCCTGAAATACGGCATATAATTTCCAGTTACCCTCCTTAGCTGTCCAGAGAAGTTTTCCTGAACTGTCCACCTCTGATGTAAGATCCAATATGTTTCCTTTATCAGAATATGCCATCAGAACTTGCAGTGGCAAAGACTTTTCAAATCTAACCTGGTCTAATGCTAATTCCTGGAGATTTTTATTATCTGCAACAGGACAGTTAAGTTCTGAAATATCCACAGATCCAATTACTGCTCTTACCATGGGTGTTTGTATGTAATTTATTGTTTCCTTTAGTTTGTCACCTTCCTTTAATATATAGGTTTTATAAGTTACATATTTACAGGCATGATCTTCATTCACCCATGGTCCGCCAAAAGGCCAGCCTGTTCCTGTAGCCATATCCACACCTAAATCGAGCCTTTTACCTTCTTCAAGTGTATGGATAAGCATATCCACCCATTCCCGGGATAAATATTTTATAAACTTATCTTCGTATCCTTTAACACCATAAACAGGAGTTATTTCCACTCCACCTAAGCCTGCTTTTTTGTATTCTTCCATTGCTGTTGACAATTCACTAAAATTTACAGCACTGCCCATCCACCACCAGCGTGTCCATGGTTTTGTTATTTGAGTGATATCAGGCCATTCAAGTTCCCTGGATGAATTATCACAGGCGATAATCAAACTAATTAATACTATAAAAGAGAAGATTTTCAAATTTTACCTCCAACCCTCATTTTTTTCAAGTTCAGAAATATCTGGCATTTCAGAAGCAATTTTTTTCGACTCATTATATAATTCGTTAAGATTGCCTATATCAATATCTGCACCTTGACGGATAAATAGAGGTATTTTATAAACAGGAGCATCAACTTCAATATATTCGCCGCCGGCATATACTTGCTCCGTATTCCAGGCATCAATCCATTTTTCACCTTTAGGAAGGTATAATCTATGCTTTTCTTTTCCTGTCTCCCAAATCGCAGAGACTAGTATATCCTGTCCCAGCAGATATGTCTGCCAGTTTTTCCATGCTTCCTCCTGATCGGGGTACATAATAAACATTGGGCGTACAACAGGCATTCCTGTTTTTGAAGCTTCTTCGGCCAGTGCCTGAATATAAGGAATCAGCCTAACTCTTATTTTTGAATATAACCTCCAGCAAGCAATTAATTCTACATCATAATGCGGTTCTTCCCTGTTATTCCAGAAGCCCCTGTTATTTGTGGGCCCAATTTCCATTATTGGAGAAAAACACCCAAATTCTATCCAGCGCATACAAGTTTCGCGGGAAAATTGTCCCCAGTAACCGCCAATATCAGAAGCCCACAATGGATATCCCATTACAGCACATCGTTGCATAGCTATAATTGCTGATCTCAAACCTTCGGGTTTTCCATCGGTATCGCCAGCCCACATTCCCCCATAAAGTGCACTTCCGGTATATTGTGCACGCGGGAAAAGAATGAAATCATCTCCCAAAACAGACTTCACGGCATCGTAAGCAGCTTTAACATACTGATGCGGATAGTCATTATAATTTTCACGGTAAGTTCTACCACTAAATGTTTTCAGGTGAATTGAATCAGTTAACTTTTCACCGTCGGCCCGGTCAAGTTTAAATCCTTTAATGCCCATAGCGGCAAGTTTACCCGGCCCATTTTCCCCCCACCATTTACATGCTTCGGGATTAGTGAAATCCATTAAAACCTGCCTGTAATCACGCCATTGCTTGCTTTTAAGGTAATAAGCTTTTTCTTCAGCGTAGTCTGCCATATTACCCATAACAAAGGGACCAATCCATATCATTAATTCAATATCTTTACCATTGAGCCATTTAATCATCTTTTCCGGTTCAGGAAATCTGGCCAAATCAAATTCATAGTCATCAAAACCCCTTACTCCGGGGCACCAGGGCCTATCAATCCAGTATGCCGAAACAGGAATATCATATGCTTTCATCATAAGAATATCCTCAACAAGATCGCTGTTAAAAGGTGCTCTAACTTCTGTACTGTCAAAATATTTCTTTTTATTAAAATGTTCGTCACGCCAGCGCCATGGCCCAAATGCCCAGGAAGGAGGGATAAAACATGGTCCGGTTTCCATGGTATGTTTTTTTATTATTTGTGCAGGAGAATTACCAAGATACATCTTAAACGCCAGGCTGGGACCTTCAAATGAAACCTGTACTGCCTCAGGAAATTCTTTACAAATGTCGAAAACTCCTGGCCATGTACCTTTTACAAAGAGTCCGTAATTTGCGGATGAAATATAAAAAGGTGAATACGCAGAAACTGTTGGTTTTAATTTCATCTCAATATTTTCACCCCGCAGATTCATGGCAGTTTTTATACCATCATGCCATGAAAGATTCTGTTTACCATCAACTACTCTCTCAAATAATCCTGTAAAATATTCATCCTGTGTTGCTCCAAGATTAACATACCATCTATTTGCTGTTTTTTTAACATCACCTGTAAGAGACAACACAAAGCTCAAATCCTCATTTTCTTTATTAACCTGTAGTTTAACATTTGTAGTGGTATCAATTTCCCAAATATAAAATTCTCCATTTTCCTCTTTATGTGGAGTGGGATTACCTTTTATCCAGGTAATTTTTCCGTCTTTTTCAAATCCAATACTACCTGTTGAAGATGAAACAGGCCTAATTAATATTTTTTCTCCAGATATGTTCGAAATGCTGATAACAGGAAATTCATTTTCCGGATTTGTAGCAATTTTAATATTACTTCTATAGTTGCAGGAATATAATATTAATAATATAAGATATGATATAAAATAAACAAGGTGTTTTAAGAATTTCATTAGATTATACCTTTAGATTAATGATGTATATTGTTCTTATAAAGCTTTTAGAAGTTTATTCTATATCCTTTAATAATGACTCCAATCATTAGCTTAATCTTCTGTAAGTATCATTCATCTCACTTAGCAAGATTTTATATCTATCGTAATATGACTGGTAAATTTTACTGTCAGGTGAAGGTTCAATTACCTGTTCATTATATTTAACAATATTCCGCGCTTCATAGGGATTTCTGAACTCACCGATTCCTGATAATGCAAATAATGCTGCACCTAATACAGTCGTTTCTTTCTGGCCAATAAGTTTTACTGGTATACCTGTAACATCTGCTCTTATCTGGTTCCATAATTTATTTTTTGATCCTCCTCCGACACAAATGATACATTCTGCTTTAAATTTACCGGCCTTCTCCAATAATTCATTAGATTGCCTGGTTTTAAAAGACAAAGATTCAATACATGCTCTGAATATCTGGCCTCGCGTAGTATCCATTGAAATTCCCATTATTGAACCCATTCCTGAACCGCTTTCCGAGAAAAACTCAGGATGCATCATTACACCTTTACTACCTATTGGGGTGCTCATTGCTTCATTAATCATCCTTTCATATATATTGTCATCCTTCCCGCCACCGTAAAACATATTTTTTACCCACTCAACAATACCGGAAGAGAGCCACATTATACCAATATCATAAAGATTAGGGATAGGATCAAATTCGGTAGTTATACCGCTTTTAAAAGTATTTTCACCGCTGCTGAAGGTTTTTGAACGTACCATTAGTATTTCCCATGTTCCCGAGCTTAAAACAGGCTGGTTTTCTTTTGCACCGGAACCAAAGATAGCAAATTGAGTATCATGTCCTGAAATAATTACAGGCGTATCCTTCGGGATACCGGTATCATCCGATGCTTTCCGTGTAACTTTCCCAACTACATTTCCGGGTCTGACTGCCGGGAGTAATTTTTTCATATCCACTCCAATGGCATCAAAGATCTCTTTTGAATAGCTTTGTGAGCTTAAGTCCGTAAGCATAGAAGTACCTGCCATTGTTGCATCATTAATCATTTCACCGGTAAGGAAATAAATAAAAATGGACGGGATAAACAGGAATTTATGCATCGATTCCAATATTTCAGGTTTGTTTTCTTTAAACCATATAAGTTTGTTAACAGTATTGAAACTGTATGGTTGCAGACCTGATAATTCATATATTTTCCCAAGAGCCATGTATTTATCAATATTATCCATAACAGGCTTTGTGCGCTCGCATTGCCACGAAATTACCGGATAAAGAAGTTTGCCTGTTTCAGATACAGGAGCTCCATCAACTCCAAAAGTGGTAATAGTAATTCCTGCAATATTCTTTTTATCTATGTTTTTCAATACAGCTTTTGTAGTATTAATGAGCTTAAGCCATATTTCATTTACATCCCATATACAAAAACTTTCATTATAGGGATCTTTACAGGTATTATTAGGAAGGGAATTTTGTGCAATTACTACACCTTTATTATTTACAGCTACTGTTCTCACATTTGTTGCACCGCAGTCCATTACAAGTATTATTCTTTCAGCCATAGCATTGTTTAATGAAGGCTATTTACCTGGTAGCAAGTAATCATTTATAAAGGGGGCCGTAATTATTACAGGCTCTGTAATCAGAACCTTCAGGTCTCATCCCGAAAGCACTCCATGCGCTGGGCCTGAATATATCATTTTTATTTACATTATGCATACATACAGGTATCCGGAGCATTGAAGCAAGTGTTATGAGATCTGCTCCGATATGCCCGTAACTAATAGCACCATGATTGGCGCCCCAATTTGCCATTACCGAATATACATCCCTGAATGCTCCTTCACCGGTTAGGTTAGGTACAAACCAGGTAGTAGGCCAGGTCATATTAGTTCGTTCGTCCAGAATTTCATGTACATTCCTGGGGATATCCACACTATATCCTTCAGCTATCTGGAGTACAGGTCCCAGTCCTTTGATAAGATTAATCCTTGACATTGTTAAAGGCATACCTCCGATTGTTAAATACCTGGATGAAAAACCACCTCCCCTGAAGTATTCCCTGACAGCCGGGCACCATTCTGTTGCATTAAGACATTTATTCATTTCTTCTTTTGTAATTTCCCAGTATGGCTTCATTACGGGTTTTCCTTTTGCATCACTCTGCTGGCCTGTTCCATCCAATGTAGAGGGTCCTGAGTTTATAAGATGAATAATCCCTCCGCCTGCCGGACCGCTCAATTTCTTGCCTGTGACTCTTTCAACTGCTTCCGGACTCCAATATGTTCTGACATCAGCAAAAATCTGTGATGTGTTGGTTAATAAATGTCCAAAAAGCATAGCTGCACCATTTAATGAATCATTTTCAGTAGCAACAACAAAAGATTGCCTTATACCGTTCCAATCAAATGATGAATTAAGAACAGCTTCGGTAAAGTCACCGTTTGGAAAGTGGTCTGTCCACTGCCTCTGCCCCTGAAAACCTGAGACAATAGCATTATGCCCCATTGCTTCCTCCCCAAATCCTAATTCAGTTAGCTTTGGATTACCGATCATAAGATCACGGGCAATTATTGTCATCTTTACAACAAATTCCCATTCCTTGTCTTTATCTGCTCTTGATATCTGGTCTTTAGCCGGATTCTTGTCAATTCCTTCTTTACAGTTTTCTTTTACCCATTTTAATGCATTATTATATTCCTTCTTATCATAAATACCTTCATCAATTCTTCTTATAAATTCGGACATATCTATGTATTCATTTCTCATTCCCAGGTAATCCTGAAAAAACTCCTCATTTATAATAGAGCCTGCTATTCCCATAGACACAGAACCCATTGACAAGTATGATTTTCCTTTCATGGTTGCCACGGCAAGGCCTGCTTTTGCAAACCGTAATAATTTTTCCTGAACATCACCGGGAATTGATTTATCATCACTGTCCTGCACATCCTTCCCATAAATGCCAAATGCAGGAATTCCTTTCTGGTTATGTCCTGCCAGGGCAGCTGCGAGATATACTGCCCCGGGACGTTCCGTCCCGTTAAAACCCCAGATAGCCTTTGGTATATAGGGATCCATATCAATAGTTTCACTTCCATAGCACCAGCATGGTGTAACAGTCAATGAAATCCCCACACCCTCCTTTACAAATTTTTCCGCGGTCATCGCTGCCTCAGCAACTCCGCCAATACATGTATCAGCAATAACACATTCCACCTTACTACCGTTAGAATGCTTTAAATTATTGCTTAGAAACTGAGCAACATTAGTTGCCATTCTCATTGTTTGATCTTCAAGACTCTCTCTTACTCCACCCAATCTACCATCAATGGTTGGGCGAATGCCTATTTTGGGTAGACTACCCTTCAATCTGTAACCGTTTTTATTTAAATTCATTATGCTTAGATTTAAAATTTTAATTATTTAGAAATAATCAGTTCTTATACAAACTAAAAGTTTCCATATATTGCATCTGACTCTGTATTACAATAAAATGATGAAAAAAAACAAAATCCAATCCTGTTTGTATCTAATTTTCTTTCCAGGTGTAATATTGGCTGGCCATTTTTCATCTGCAGATATTCACTGATTTTATCGTCTGCTGCAATAGCCCTTATTTTTTGCTCACCACCTTTAACTTTTATTTTGTAATGTTCTCTAAAGATATCAAACAGTGATTTATTTTCAAAGTTTCTGGAAATAAATCGCGGCAGGTTAATATTTGGTATGTAGTTAATATCATATGATCTGGGTATTCCATCTATAAAACGTAACCTTTCCATATATATGCAACCAACCTCCGTTATTTCTTCTGCAATATCAAACATAAATGGTTTCTCCCACTTAATAAGCTTTGGTTTAACTATAATTTTTGTTCTTAAATTCTTTTCTCCAACAGCAGAAGTAAATCCTTTAAGTGATAATATCCCTATACCTTTGGGCAGTGGATTTACAACACTCCCCCTACCCTGTTGTTTTTTAATATATCCGTCATTTACAAGTTCCTGCAAAGCCTGCCTTACAGTTGGCCTTGTTAGGTTATGAGTTATACATAATTCATTTTCAGATGGTAATAAGTCCCCTTCTTTATATATCCCATTATTTATGTGTTTGCGTAAAAGTTCGTAAAGCTTTTTGTATTGAGGGGTATTAGTAGTATTGTATTCCACCATTTAAAGTATTAGAAATATATTTTATAATATATAATACAAATTTTTGACACCAAATCAGGAATAAAGATATGTAAATATAAATAACATAACATATTATTACAAATATCGTATAATAATTTTTTTAAGATAAATTAATTTATATTGGTTATCTAAATTGACATTTATTTATATTGTTGTGTTTCTGTATTTTACAATTCTTATATCAGTATATTACTATTAATATTCATCAGGATTATTACAGTATAATTTTAAACTTGTATATACAAGTGTTGTAATTTATCAGAACATATTGTATTTTTGAATTATAATAATTTTATAAAAATCTAAATTTAAAATAGTTATTTCATGGCAGTACCTGTATTAATGCCCAAGCAAGGCCAGTCAGTTGAATCATGTATAATTACCAAATGGCACAAAAAATCCGGGGATAAAGTTAACAAGGGAGAAGAAATATTTTCTTATGAAACAGATAAAGCTTCATTTGAACAGGAGTCACCTGCAAATGGTATTTTACTCGAAATATTTTATAATGAAGGAGATGAAGTACCGGTTCTAACATATGTAGCTGTCATAGGTAATAAAGGTGAAAATACCGACACGTTCAAACCCGGTGTAAGTAAGGAAAGTGATAAGGAAAAAATCCCGGATAAAAAAGGCGGAGAAGCACCGGAAAAAGAGATTTCAACTATTGAAGATAGAAAAATTGAAATTGTAAAAAATGATGGCCAGAGCATTATTATTAGCCCCAGGGCAAAAAAGTTAGCTGAAAAACTTGGTGTTTATTACAAAAACATTAAAGGATCAGGGCCGAGTAACAGGATTATTGAAAAAGATATTAAAGCAGCAGCTGAACTTCCCAGGATGACACCCCTTGCAACAGAAAAGGCAAACGATGTATCATTAGCGCCTTCCGGAAAAACATCAGGAATAGGAGGAAGAGTATTAGCCAGCGATTTAGCTGTTTTAGACGGAAAAACCATGGATTATACAGATGAAGAATTAAGTAATATCAGACGTATTATTGCCGTAAACATGCATAAGTCAATTCAAAACTCAGCACAACTTACACATCACATGAGTGCGGATGCCAGAAATATGCTCAATCTGAGGAAAAAAATAAAAAAGGAAATCGAAAATAATAAAAAAGTTGAAAATATCACATTGAATGATATGGTATGTTTTGCTGTTATTAATGCCATAAAAAAGCATCCGGAAATTAATTGCCATTTCCTGGGAGAAAAAATCCGGAAATTCAAAAAAGTACATCTGGGTTTTGCGGTTGATACTCCTCGCGGATTAATGGTTCCTGTTGTAACAAATGCCGATGACCTGACTTTAGATAGCTTATCTATACAGTTGAAAAATCTTGCAGAGCAATGTAAAAAGGGCAATATTGATCCGGAACTGATAAATAGTACTGCAGGATCTTTTACCGTGTCAAATTTAGGTTATTACGGTGTAGAAATGTTTACACCAATAATTAATTTACCGCAGGTAGGAATCTTAGGTGTTAATACTATTATTCAAAGGCCGGCAGATACAGGCGGTGGTGTCCTGGGTTTTGTCCCGCATATAGGAATCTCCCTTACTTATGACCATAGGGCAATAGATGGCGGACCAGCCTCTGCGTTTTTAAAATCAATTAAAGAAGAAATAGAGAATATTAGTTTTGATAAATAACTTAATTATATAATTAAATAAAAATGGTATATGATCTTGGTATTATTGGTGGTGGCCCGGCCGGTCATGTGGCAGCGGAACGAGCCGGACAACTTGGCCTAAAAGTTATTCTTTTTGAAAAAGACAAGCTTGGTGGTGTATGTTTAAATGAAGGATGCATACCAACAAAAACACTGTTATATGTGGCGAAACTTTATGAAAATGCAAAGAATAGTGACCTATATGGTATACAGTGCAATAGTGTTGCATTTGATTTTCATAAGATTATGCAAAGGAAGAGCAGGGTGGTTAATAAATTAAGAAGCGGTGTGAGTCAAAAGATGAAAACAAATAATGTGGATGTTGTTGATAAACATGCTATAATTCAGGGCAAAGAAAATAAGCTGATAATAGTTGGTTCGGCAAATGATTTCTGGTCATGCAAAAATATCCTTATCTCAACAGGTTCACTGCCAATTATCCCCCCAATAAATGGATTGAAAAAGGAAGAAATTTATACCAATAAGGAAATACTTGAAATTAAGGATTTACCTGAAAGTCTGATTATTATCGGAGCAGGTGCCATAGGTATTGAATTTGCCGGCTTTTTCAACTCAATGGGCACTAAAGTATCCGTATTGGAAATTATGCCGGAAATTCTCCCCGGAACAGATAAAGAAATAGCTAATATTTTAAAAAATGAACTGGAAAAGAAAGGAGTAGACTTTCATTTGAATTCCAGGGCAACTGAAATTAAATCAAAAAATAAGAATAAGGTAGTGATTGCCGAAAGCAATGGGGAAAAAATTGAGGTTTCGGGTGAAAAACTGCTTGTATCAGTTGGCCGTGAACCGGTTATAAAAGATTTTGGACTTGAGAACATAGGTGTACTCACTGAAAAAGGCAGAATATTAATTGATACAAAGTGCCTGACAAACATTCCAAATGTATATGCTGCAGGCGATGTTACAGGACATTCATTTTTAGCACATACTGCAAGCAGGCAAGGCGAAGTGGTAATAAATAATATTGCAGGGAGGAAAGACCTGATGCGTTATAATGCTATACCTTCGGTAATATATACAAATCCTGAAATTGCCGGTGTCGGTATTACTGAAGAAGATGCACAAAAAAGAAATATCAAATACAAGTCTGGTATCTTACCTATGGCTTATTCAGGAAGGTTTGTAGCTGAGAATGAGGGTAAGAACGGCATGATAAAAGTTATTGCCGGAGAAAAATATGGCGAGATTCTTGGCGTACATATGATAGGAAATCCTTCTTCTGAAATTATTTATGGCGCTGCAGCTATGATTGAAGCGGAGCTTCGTATAAATGATATAAAGGAGATAATATTTCCTCACCCTACTGTTTCAGAAATCATCAAAGAAGCTATCTTTTCATTCTAAGTTTATTATATATTATTATCGAAAATTTAAATATTTATAACAATGCCAAAAGTTCAAATTATAGATCCTAAAAAGATAAGAAAAAGAAGTGAAATCAAATTCGGTACAATCCCTGTAAATGCATACAATAAAACTATTGAAAACGAAAAAAATAATTACAGCAATGATGATCTGAAACGTATCTATCATGATATGGTTGTGATCCGGGAATTTGAGACTATGTTGAATACAATTAAAACAACCGGACAATACGAAGGGATAACATACAATCACCCCGGACCTGCTCATTTATCCATTGGACAGGAAGCCTCTGCCGTAGGAATGGCATATTCCTTAACCGTGGATGATTATATTTTCGGTTCACATCGCAGTCATGGTGAAATTTTAGCCAAAGGCCTGTCTGCTATTCACCAGTTAGATAAAAAATCACTTATAGGCATTATGAAAGATTTTTTTGACGGGAACATTTTACATATAGTTGAAAAGGGATTTAAAGGAACGGAAAAAGAACTGGCCATTTACTTTTTATTATATGGCACACTGGCTGAGATTTTTGCACGCGAAACAGGATTTAATAAAGGATTGGGAGGATCAATGCATGCCTTTTTTACACCTTTTGGAGTTTATCCCAATAATGCAGTTGTAGGAGGTTCAGGTGATATAGCAGTAGGAGCAGCATTATTTAAAAAAATTAATAAAAAATCCGGTATAGTTGTTGCCAATATAGGCGATGCCTCGGCATCATGTGGCCCGGTTTGGGAAGGTATTTGCTTTGCCTCAATGGACCAGTTTAAAAAATTGTGGAGTGAAGAATATAAAGGCGGATTACCCATAATATTTAATTTCATGAATAATTTATACGGAATGGGCGGTCAGACAAAAGGTGAAACCATGGGATTCGATATTTTGGCGCGAATAGGGGCCGGTGTAAATCCTGAAATGATGCATGCAGAAAGAGTCGATGGTTATAACCCTTTGGCTGTAATAGATGCTATAAACAGGAAGAAAAAAATCATTAAAGAAAAAAAAGGGCCCGTGCTTTTAGATACATTAACATACAGAATAAGCGGCCATTCGCCTTCTGATGCATCATCATACAGGTCTAAAGAAGAGGTTGAAATGTGGATGAAGGAGGATTCAATTGTTGATTTTAGTAAGAAACTAAAAGATGCAAAAGTAGCTGAAGAGAATCAACTGGAAAGCATTCAAAATGACGTAAAGTCACGAATGATTAAAATCCTGAAATTAGTTATTGATGATTCCATTTCCCCGGTAATGAACCTTAAAAAACATCCCGAATTAATCGGAGGTATGATGTTTTCTAACCAGTCAGTTGATAAAATGGAGGACGCTAAACCCGATGTTCTGATGCCTGTAAATGAAAATCCGCGGGTAAAACAAATTGCCGGTAAAGAACGTTTCGGACTTGACAAGGATGGTAAACCATTTTCTAAAGTCAAAACATTTCAGCTTAGAGATGCAATCTTTGAGGCTATTATTGACCGGTTTTATAAAGATCCTACCCTAACAGCCTACGGTGAAGAAAACAGGGACTGGGGCGGAGCATTTGCTGTTTACCGGGGATTAACAGAAGCCTTGCCATATCACCGACTTTTTAACTCGCCTATTGCTGAGGGTGCTATCGCAGGCACAGCTGTTGGATACGGTATGGCAGGAGGACGCGTAATCGCAGAAATTATGTATTGCGACTTTTTAGGACGTTCCGGTGATGAGGTATTTAACCAGCTTCCTAAATGGCAGTCCATGAGCGGTAATATGATTAAAATGCCAGTAGTTATAAGAGTTTCCGTAGGATCAAAATACGGAGCACAACATTCCCAGGACTGGTCCTCACTGGTTACGCATATACCCGGACTTAAGGTAGTATTTCCTGCTACACCATACGATGCCAAAGGATTAATGAATTCTGCGCTGCAGGGAACAGACCCGGTAATCTATTTCGAGAGTCAGCGATTATACGATGTTGGTGAACTATTCAGGGCAGAGGGCGTGCCGGAAGAATATTATGAAATTCCACTTGGTGAACCTGACATAAAACGCGAAGGTACAGATATTACAATTCTTACAATCGGAGCAACATTATACAATGCTATAACGGCTGCCGATACCCTTAAATCAGAATATGATATATCAGCAGAAGTAATTGATGCCCGCAGCCTTGTACCTTTTAATTATGACCTGGTTATTGAATCTGTTAAAAAGACCGGTAAAATATTACTTGCAAGTGATGCATGTTCACGGGGTTCATATATGAAAGATATGGCACAGACAATAACAGAACTTGCTTTTGATTACCTGGATGCACCACCAATTGTTGTAGGATCAAGAAACTGGATAACTCCGGCTTATGAACTTGAAGAATATTTTTTCCCTCAACCTGAATGGATACTTGATGCAATACATGAAAAAATATTACCGCTTAAGAGCCATATTGTATCAAATAATTTTACTGAACTTGAACAGACCAGGCGAAACAAAGAAGGAGTTTAGTGTCTGAAATTGATAGCTTCGCATTTGAGGGCAATAATTCAACATAACCTGATATATATAGACCATTGGTAACAGGTTGAATATATATACTTTGAATTTTATTTTTTGAATTTTTATTAATTACTTTAGCAAATATTCTTAATCAATCATTATTGAGAATACCAAATAAAAAATGCTCATGAATCTTCTATCAAGTCTGCCGGATTCAGAAAAATTACTAAACTGGTTTAAAAAGAATAATCCATCAATTACCTGGCTTGTAAACGGACATATACATTCTCCTTACTCATTCAGTGCTTTTAAGAGCATTGAAGATATGTTTAAGAAAGCAAAAGAGGAGAATATTAAAGTACTTGGCATAAATGATTTCAATGTTACAGATGGATATAAAGAATTTTACGAATTATCTCTTTTAAATAAGGTTTTTCCACTGTTTAATATTGAATTTATTACACTATCCAAAGATTTTCAACAGAAGGGAATTCTGGTAAATGATCCAAATAATCCCGGAAGAACATATTTCAGCGGTAAAGGGCTAAAATATCCGCTGGTATTGGAAAAACAATCTTTTGACATGGTTTCACGGCTGAAAAATAACAGCCAGAAACATATTCAAAAGATGACTATAAAATTGAACAGTTTGTTAAATGAAAATAAACTTGGAATATCACTAAGCTATAATGAAGTTAAGAAGTATTCTAAAGAGCTTGTACGCGAGCGGCATATTGCTACAGCTCTGCGGAAAAAGATATTTGATAAATATTCCGATTCAGAGGGCAGGAAAAGGGTTCTATCGCAGATATATGGAAAGGAATGCAAGGCAGACTTAAAAAGTAATGCTGAAATCGAAAATGAAATAAGAAGTAATTTACTTAAATCAGGGGGCCAGGCGTTTGTTGCTGAAGATGAAAATTCATTCCTGGAATTGCCGGCAGTGCAGGATTTCATAATTAATGCCGGAGGAATTCCCTGTTATCCCCTATTATTGGATTTTGGAGATAAGAATTTTACTGATTTTGAAATAAACAAGGAAAAATTGCATAAGCAATTAATTGAACTAAATGTTCATTGCATAGAGTTCATTCCACGCAGAAACACTTTAAATATATTAACAGAGTATGTCAGATATTTCAGAAAACACGGATTTCTTGTTTTATTCGGAACTGAACACAATACACCGGCAATGGAACCATTGCAGATAAGTTGCAAAGATAAACCTCTAAACGATGAACTAAAACAGGTATCATATGAAGGAGCTTGTGTAGCAGCAGCACATCAATATCTGGTTGCTAATAATAAACCGGGCTATATTGATAAAAAAGGAACTGCCCGTACTTCAGATTACAAAGATCTCTATAAATTAGGAGATGCTGTTATAAACTACTTTCTTAATATTTAATATCGAGACATGGAAAACATAAAACATAAAAATCAAATCATTGAGGTTATCCCGGCTATACGTATGTTGTTGTCAGATGATATTCCAAAAACCATAAAGTTTAAAGATATTTCAGATATTCCTGACATATCCGGGAAAATAGGATTACTGAAAAACAATAAACCGTTGATTATTAAATCACATGAAAATCATGAGAAAATAATAGATGAATTTATGGCATCTCTTGATATACATTTACGAAAGTATAACGAATCTCCCGGAATTATTATCATTGATGAATTTGGAGTTCTTTATGCCGGGGATTCAGCAACTGAATCAGATAATTTAATGGAAACTACTGAAGCGCTGCTAAAGCATAAAAGCATATCATCAACCGATCAAACAGGTAAGAAAAACAATGGCAGGTTAAGCTCTAAAATTTTTATTGTTACAGGTGGTGCACAGGGTTTTGGTTACGGCATTGTTGAAAACCTGTTCCATGAAGGTGCAAATTTAGTAATTGCTGATATCAATGAAGAAAAAGGAAAAGAAATAAGTGTTAAGCTTAATGGGCTTAACAAAAAAAACAAAGCAATATTCGTAAAAACGGATGTTTCAGTTCCCGGTTCTGTTGAAAATTTGATATTTTCTGCTGTAACTGAATTTGGAGGATTAGATGCAATAATCAGCAATGCAGGCATACTCAGGGCAGGCAGCCTTGAAGATATGGGAACTGACGTATTTGAAAAGATGACAAAGGTTAATTATATAGGCTATTACTACTGTGCAAAGTACGCTTCAAGAGTACTCAAAGTGCAAAATAAGTATAAGCATAACTATTTTACTGATATAATACAGATAAATTCAAAATCCGGCCTTAAGGGAAGTAATAAAAATTTTGCCTATGCAGGTGGAAAATTTGGAGGTATTGGATTAACTCAATCGTTTGCCCTGGAATTAATGCAGTATAATATAAAGGTAAACTCAATTTGTCCCGGAAACTTTTTTGAAGGGCCTTTATGGTCAGATCCTGAAAAAGGTTTATTTGTTCAGTATCTAAAGACAGGAAAAGTACCCGGAGCCAAAACTATCGAAGATATTAAGAAATACTATGAAAATCAGGTTCCTGCCGGACGCGGTTGCAGAATCGATGATATTATGAAGGCAATATTTTATGTAATTGAACAGGAATATGAAACAGGTCAGGCTATCCCTGTTACCGGCGGACAGGAGATGCTTAGATAAAGCAAGTTGAATTAATTCGGGAAATTCAGAAGTAAAAGCATCTTAATAATAAAACGATTAACGAATATCAATTAACGATTTATATTTTAGCGAATTTTCCTACTTTACAGCTACGATTTTTCTGAGTTTAATATCAACATCATTAATGTTCTTATCCGGACTAATTACCATTGCTGCTCCAAGAGCAGTGGCATTATATAATTCTGTTGTATATACATTTTTATCGGTAAAAAATGTAGCCAGGAGAGCAGTAAATATTTCATTCCTGGCAAATCCCCCGCTGATATAAATATTTTCAGTTGTATCAGCTTTGTCCAGCACAAAGCGTATAGCTTCAGCCTCAAAAAGAGACAATTCGAACATCAACTGATGATAAGCGCTTTTAAAGTCGGGGTATTTATCCAAACAATTGAAGTCACCATAATAGTCTGCGGGTATGGAATTTGGGAAAAAGTCAAACTGGTTTTCCGAAATTAGTCTCTTCAAAAGTACTTTATCCAGCTTTACATTTTTAAACTCACCTTCATCAACACCAAAGTGAGCACTAAGTTTCACACAATTGATTTCATGTATATGCCCTAAAAACAATCTTGATGATTTTACCTGGTTCTGGTTAACACTAATATAACAGAGGCAATCTTTTTTTAACTCCTCAGCAGTAAGCTTGTCACTACTAAAAGGATTCATGTTTATCGCCCATGTACCCGATGAAATAAGAATAAAGTCCTTTTCGCTTCCTGCTTCCAGATATGGGACCAATGATGCAGAACTATCGTGTATACCAATACCGGTATTTATTTCTTTTCCGTTTATTATATATTTAAATGCCTTGCTATTGCTAACAGGATTAGGTAAATTAATATTTTCGTCTGCCAGCCATTTGTGGTACTTTATATCATCAAAATCCCACAAAGCCGTATGACATCCGATAGATGTATAATCTGACACTATCTGTCCTGTTAATATATAGCTGAGATATTGAGGAAAATGTAATATATGTTTAGTTTTCTTCCAATACTCAGGCTTATAATGTTTTAACCAATATATTTGCAAACCTGAATTTAACATATCTAATGCAGGAGAGGCAGTTTTTCTGGAGAATTCTTCAACACCCCCGTATTTTTCATAAAAACCTGACAGAACACTTTCCGGCATAGGTTTTAAATAATTGTACACAGGGGCAACACGGTTGCCGTCTTTATCTAAATATACTATTGTAGCTCCATAAGTTGAAAAGTTTATTGCTCTTATTTCATACTCATCCCCTAAAATAAGTTTTTTAAGTGAATCATTAATCCATTTTAAAAGCCCTTCAATATCATCACACTCAAATCCATCATCATCCAATATCTCGTCAAACACCTTTTCATCTTGAAACACAAGGTTAAAGGCTTCATCAAACAATAACAACTTTTTGTTGGTTTTTCCAACATCAAATACTGCAATAACATCTTTTTTCATAGAATATCCGGTTTATAATTCTTGGTTAACATTTTCTATCATTTGTTTGCGGTAGTTTTCAGCTTCCCAATTCTCTATAAAAGCAATTTTCTTGTCATCCAGAGATTTGGAGCCACCAAAAGACCTTGCATAAATACTTATTTTCATCATATTTAAAATCATCTCCTTAACAATATCAGCTGAACTTATATTGTCTTCAATGATAAGTAATCCTTTATTTTTAATTGCTATTATTTTTGGATAATAGCCATATTTATTATTAAAAGCTTTTAAATCTTCCAAAGCTTTGGATTCTTCTTTATCATCAACAAAAAGGTAATGTGATTTACAATAAACAATATGATCAGGAGTAAATGCAGTTTCCACATCTTCAAACGATGTTTTGTCCCTTACAAATTCTCTTATTATGTCGCTTGATATAGTATTAACAACACCTGATTTATTGTTTTTTATACAATTAACGACTAATTCTTTAATAGCTGTATTAAATGTTTGGCTGTTATTACCCGGTAATACAAGTTTAATTTTCTTCAGGATCGCTTTTTCGATATTCTTATATATGTCCTTAATCTCCTGGATACTTTCACCACTTACAATAATGCCATGGTTTTCAAGCAAAATAATCTTCGGATCAGAACCTTTTAATTTTCGAAAACGAACCAGTTCATCTGATACTTTCTTGAAAAGAGTATACCCGGGATCAGTATATTTAATAAATAAAATATCATCTCCAAATAATTCACCTGACAGGATCCTGGCTTTTTTTGAACATAAAAGAGAATTCACTAATGTTGGATGAGTATGTACAACAAACGGATAATCTATTATATCGTGCAAAGAACTTTCTACCGAAGGCCTTTTCCTGTTTTTAGATACTATTGCTCCATTTAAGTCGTTCTTAACTTCAATTTCTCTTTGTGCGGAATTATTACTGTATTTTTTTACATAAATTATTCTAAGCTTACTTCTCGACAAACATACAAATCCATCTGAACTAATATTAGCAAGGGAAACACCACTGGCTTTTATCCATAAATTATCAGTATTTTTATAAGAAGTATTACCGCCTCCGGCAATAACATAATCTTTGTTTGCTCCATAATAGCGAGATACTTTTACCAGGTTCCTTATATTTTCCTCCATTAAATCTTATCTCTTTAATAATATATCTTTTTCATACATTTGAATTTCGGCAATAAAATCATTTCCAACAGGCACATCATTGGTATGACAATAGTAATCCCAGACTGCTCCAAATAACCTGGTTTTCATAACCTCAAGCATGGCCAGACGTTCAAAATATTGTCCTTTCTCTTCATATTCCTTAATTTTTCCTGTTGGTTCCAATAATGCAAACAGGAAAGCTTGCTGTGCTGCACGTGTTCCAACTACATATGCTCCTAAACGGTTCAGACTGGCATCAAAGTAATCCAGTCCGATATTAACACGATTTAAAGCATTTGCCCTAACTATTTCATGGGCGATTAACAGTATTTCATCATTGAAAGTTACTACATGATCACTATCCCAACGCACTCCACGTGTTACATGCAAAAGAATTTCATCCAGGTATTGCAGTACGGCAGATATTTTATCACCTACTTGTTCTGTTGGATGAAAGTGGCCATTGTCAAGACATAGTAATATGTTATTTTTAATGGCATATCCCATATAAAATTCATGAGAACCAACCACCATCGATTCCGAGCCTATTCCGAATAATTTACACTCCACCGAGTCTTTTAAATATTCTTTTGGATATTTATCGATAAAAATTTCATCCAATGACTTTTTCAATATCGCCCTGCAAGTATACCTATCAACCGGAGTGTCCTTATAACCATCAGGAATCCAGAGGTTATGAACACAAGCCTTACCCAATTGTTTTCCCATTTCTGCTGCTATCTTACGGCATAGTTTTACATGTTTAATCCAGAATTTTCTTACATCCTCATTTTTGCTTGATAATGTAAAGCCATCATCAGCTTTAGGGTGGGAAAAACATGTAGCATTAAAATCCAGGCCTATTCCTTTTTCCTTTGCCCAGTCAATCCATCCCTGGAAATGTTCAACATCTATCTCATCGCGGTCTACGTTTTTTCCTCCAAATTCACCATATATGGCATGTAAATTAAGACGTTGCTTCCCAGGCAAGAGAGACATTACTTTATCCAGGTCCTGCCGCATTTCCTGTATCGTTCCAGCTTTTCCGGGATAATTTCCGGTGACTTGTATGCCTCCTCCTCCCAGCTCAGCATCAGGTGTTTCAAATCCACCAACATCATCAGCTTGCCAACAATGCAGGCTTATCACAATATCTTTTAACTTGTTTAATACTGAATCAGTATTAATCCCGAATTGTGCATACTGGTCTTTTGCCATTTTATATGCACTTTCAACTAATTCTACATTTGTCATTGTTTATTTTTTTTTTATTAATTATTCCATATAAAAAACTTCTTCAAGTGGTATAGTAACAGGCGAATTAGATTGAGTTTTCAAAGGTTCACCACAAAGGTAGATAATATAAGTACTAATATTCCTATTAACAGGATGATAACTGTTTTGGCTCCTGTACCTTTCCATTCTTTCAGGAATATTCCCCAGATATTACTAAATGCTATATTCAGAGCCATTAGAATACTCCAGGCAAATATTGACATACTAACAGGTAACTGGCTTTTCCCCATTCCAAAGAACTGGAACTGCATGAACCATAAAAACCCTGCAAGAAAAGTAAAGAACAAATTATTGAAGAAAATATTTGCTCCTCCGGAAACATAATCCTTACCTGTTTTATTTTTTATATTCAGATATGCGCAATAAACAAAATTAGTAAAGAATCCACCTAGTAATATGAATATCAATACTGGATTGGTTAGATAAAGCGGATTTGTTCCAAAGCTTCTGGCTGTTTCTGCAATTGGACTACCTGATTCAATTCCGTAACTGAAACAAGCACTCATAATTCCGGCAAAAACGGCTATTATCAAACCTTTTTTTAGTGCAAATTCTTTTACAGCCCGCTTTTTTTCTTCGGCACTCAAACCTTTATTTTTTAATGCTCCGGCATAACCAATAATCGCAATCCCGGAAACACATATAGCTACTCCAATAAGCATTAAAATTCCTGATGCAGAACTAAATAGATTTTCGCCTGCAATTACCGGAGGAATTAAAGTTCCGAAAGCAGCACAAAATCCAAGTGCAATACTCTGCCCCAGCGCAACACCAAGATACCGGATACTTAATCCGAATGTCAGTCCGCCCACACCCCAGAGAGCACCAAAAAATATAGCCCACCATTTTGCAGTAGTTGGGGATTCTGATATAATGTCCAGGAGTGTACCGTCCGGTAATGTTAAATAAGCAAATAACCATGGAGCAATAATCCAGGCTGCAACACCCTGGGTTATCCAATAAGACTCCCATGCCCATTTTTTTACTTTTTTAAAAGGTACATAAAAGCTTGATGCTCCTATACTTCCTATTGCTATCAATAATATTCCTAATAAAGGTTTCATAATTAAATTTTGTTTTAATATTATTATAATAATTACAATATAAATTCCTAATTTTTTATACTATTTGATATCAGCCCCTAATATAATAAATAATTGAAATTATGATAATAAAAGCTAAAATATATTATTGCTATAACGATTATTTGTATAAGTTGATAAAAGTTATATAATTTGCTACTCGTTTCTTGCTTCTCG
>CBFCXR010000004.1:0-41550 GCA_965602045.1 uncultured Bacteroidales bacterium
GCAAATTCCATATCTTTATTGAGGTTGCTCTATAAGACAAATTTATATAAAAAACTGTTAATTTTATTGTAATTATATTATAGCAATTTTATAAATCCAGACATTAAAGTGTCCGTTACCTTTATACTTGCTACGATACTGCAGGATTCTCATAAAAACATTTTGTACAAGATCCTCACTAATATCTGTTCTGTTTGTCAGGTTTATAAAATAACCAAATAGTGACTTGTTGTAGCGTTCATATATCAATCCTAACCGATCAATATCGCCAGATTTAACCTTAAGCATTAATTCGTTGTCTGAAATCACACTGCCGATTTTAAATATCCAATCAATTTACATAATAAAAGACTTTCAATAATTAAAATGGTTACATTTTTTTTATGTCCTCGAGCCGGACAGGCTTTTCAGTTACTTTTTTATCAAAAAGTAACTGAAAAATCAAGGCTTTAAAAATTTGTCACTCGGGTAGACCCGAGCGACTGAAAAGGAGGACTTTGCCGGGTGAGTGAAACTTAAATTGTTTCCGGTTCAAAATATTCTTTCGGGTGTTGACAACAAGGGCATTTTTCAGGAGGTTCTGTCCCCTCGTGTTTATAGCCACATTTCAAACACGTCCATGTAACTGGTTTCTCTCTCTTAAATACTATTCCTTTTTCAATCATTTCAAGTAGTTTCTTATACCTGTCACGATGCTTAGCTTCTACTTTGGCAATCTGCTCAAATAGTACTGCAGCTTTTGTATTTCCTTCTTCACGTGCTACTTTTCCAAATCCGGGATACATCTGAGTTGTTTCATAATTTTCTCCTTCAATTGCTTCTTTCAGGTTAGCAACTGTGTTTCCTATACCCTCCAGTAATTTAAACTCATCCTTGGCATGTTGCTGCTCGTTTTCAGCTGTTTCTTCAAATATTTTTGCTATGTAATGATAACCTTCATTTCTGGCAACCTTAGCAAAATAAACGTATTTATTTCGTGCCTGGCTCTCTCCTGCAAATGCTGTTTTAAGATTTTCTTCTGTCTTACTCATTTCACTTATTTTAAATAATTAATTTAATTTATTTTCTACTAAATTTCTGTAAAATCCGATTTTTGAGCATCGCAAACCGGACAAATCCAGTCTTTGGGTAATTCCTCAAAGGCGGTACCTTCTGGTATTCCTCCCTTTTCATCACCTGATTCAGGATCATAAATATATCCGCATACATTGCATTTATATTTCTTAACATTTTTCCCTTCAGATATGTTCATATTTATTTGACTTTTATCAATATATGTTGGTGCATTTTTGGGGGCAACTCCTTTTTTTACTTCTCTGTAATAGGCATATGTTAACGGAGCTCTATCAATATCAACCAAATCGTTATTAACCAGTTTTCCGATAAATAGCACATGCGATCCTACATCATAAGTCTGTACTACTTCACACTCAAACCATGCAATGGTATTATCCAGAACAATCGGCACTCCGGTTTCACCCGTAATATAATTTATACCCTTGAATTTATTAACATCTTTGCCGCTTTTGTACCCGAATAGTCCAATTAGTTCTGCCGCAGTATCTTGTTCCAGAACGGATATTGAAAAAGCTTTACTCTGCTTTATTACTTCTGATGTAAAATTATTTTTACTGCAACAAACAGCAAATTGAACCGGTTCTGCAGTAACCTGAAATACAGTATTGGAAATATATCCGCTTAGTTTTTCATTCACTTTTGAACTTACAATATATAGTCCATAAGTAACTTTATAAAATGCTTCTATGTTTACTTTTAAATTGGTTGTCATATTCGTGTATAAAAGGTTATTATATTACCGGTTTCTCACCGGAAATAAATTTACGATAAATTTCACCTATTGGCAAAAGATTAAATATTTCTCTTTTGCCAAAATTCTCTTTTATTAATTATAATACCTGCCATATGTATCAGTTAAGTTATAATAGTAAATATTCTTATACAAGTTTTCTATATCCATTTATCAGTTCACTGAAATTCTTACACTCAATATCATACCAGCTATATGGCGTTTCACAGTTACTGCATGACCATCTTCGGATTTGCTAACACGCATGACAAAAGAGTCCACAAAATTCAATTTTATTATTATCTTTCATATTTTTGCTTAACAATTTATAAAGCTAAAACATAAATAAATGTTAGAAACTATCTTCAGGCATCGATCAATAAGAAAATACAAAAATGATCCTGTGGATGACAGGATTCTGGAAGAAATATTAAGAGCCGGAACCAGGGCATCAACTACCGGAAATATGCAGGTTTACAGCATAATTGTTACAAGAGACAACGAGATAAAGAAGCAACTCTGGGAAGCGCATTTCAAGCAGGATATGGTATTACAGGCACCGATTCATATTACCTTCTGTGCCGATTTTAACAGGTTCAACAAATGGTGCCTTCAACGACAGGCAAAACCAGGGTTTGATAATTACCTCTCATTCTTTACTGCTGCTATTGATGCTTTACTGGTCTCCCAGAATATTGCAATAGCTGCCGAAGCACGTAAACTGGGAATTTGTTATTTAGGTACTGCAACATATATGGCAGATAAAATTGTTGAAATACTAAATCTTCCGGAAAGTGTAGTTCCTGTTGCTGCTATTGTCATTGGTTATCCTGACGAAAATCCCGGCTTAACCGATCGTTTGCCGTTAAAAGCTGTTGTACACCAGGAGAAATATAAAGATTATTCTCCTTCTGAAATCGATGATATCTATGAGGAAAAAGAATCATCAAGACTAACAGCTCAACTATTAGAAGAGAATAATAAAGAAACCCTTGCCCAGGTGTTCACTGATAACCGTTATCCTGAAAAAGACAATGTATATTTCTCCCAGCAGTTTCTTAAAGTTATTGAAAAGCAAGGATTTATGAATAATGAGAAGTGATTTGTATTTACTATCATCTTACTTCAAACTCAACTCCCAGCTTTTCGGCTATTTCTTTTAAATCCTGCATTATCGCAGGCAAGACATTGATCCCTTCCTTTCTGATTCTTTCTTCACATATTCTTTCGGGATCACCAGGGATCACAACTTCCGGATTTCCCGTTGCGCTTTTTGCAGCTCTGAATGTCTCAATCCATCTATCCATCTGTGCCTTAAATTCTTCTGCTTCCTGGAATGCATCAATACGCATGGCTCCAAAAAAGTGTCCGGTCCCCTCTCCCACCTTCTTATCAAGAACCGGCAAATAAGCTACTGAAGGCGGAACGAAAGGTCCGAAATTGGCCCCGGATAAAACAGCTGAGAAAATGTCCACTATAGCACTCATGCAATATCCTTTATGGCTACCATGTTTATAATCACCGCCAAGAGTAAGCATTGAGCCTCCGCGCTTTAATATCGAAGGGTCATCTGATGGGTTTCCATTTTCATCCTGAACATAACCCCGCAAGGTCTTTTCTCCTTTTTTTTCTGCAACAGCCAGCTTACCACGTGCAATGGGTGTAGTTGCAAAATCAGCAACAAACGGAGGTTGCTCATTGGCAGGAACTGCAACTGCAACAGGATTCGTACCTAATAAGCGACTTACTGAGAATGTAGGTGCGACCAATGGATTGGCATTGGTCATTGTTAAGCCAATCATATCATGCTTAAGTGCCATCATTGCATAATATCCTGCTATTCCAAAATGATTTGAATTCCTGGTTGATACCCAGCCCGTACCTGCATTTTTTGCCTTTTCGATAGCTATTTCCATAGACCTGGTGGCAGCAATCATGCCTATTGCCCTGTCACCATCTACTACAGCTGTACTGGATTTTTCATGTACAATTTTTATGTCTGGTGTCGTATTTATGCGTTCTGCTTCCCAAAGCTGGAAATAGTCTTTTATTCTTATCATACCGTGAGAAGGCAGCCCCCTTAATTCTGCGGCAAGAAAAACCTTTGATGCCATCAAAGCATGCTCATCGCTGCAACCCATTTTATTGAAAATACGTTTTGTGAAATTCAGTAAATAATCGTAAGTATACATTTTAAAAAATTTTATTTTTAAAGAGTAAATATAAGAACATATATTATTTAAGTTTAATTATTTGAATGCATTAAATAAAGAGTTAATTATATTTGTTTTAAGTAATGTACTATAAAAACCAATATTATGTCAGATTCACCAAATAATAGCAATCCCTCACATGAATCAGGTATAGATAACTCTGACCTGGAGATTATCAAATCATTTATGGGCAGAGAACCGAATTACAATGAATTAATGATCATATCAAAATTATGGTATAAAAGGCCCGAAATTGAATATGCCCGTAAGAAATTAATAAATCTTATCAATTATAAAAAACCTGTTTTAAAAGAAATATATAATAATAGTATAGGAGTTGTTGAAATAGATAAAGACCTTGCTTGCGTAATTAGTATTTTATCTAATGGCGATGAAAATAACAGTTTATTAAATGCCGGGATTGATACTATAGAACGTGCCGTACAAAATATTACCTCAACAGGCGCAAGCCTTGCAGCTAATATTTATTCTTTTAATCATAAAACATCGAAATCAGATAACACACTGCGTGATATAAGCGAGTTCAGCAATGCTGCAGGCATTCCAATAATAGACAACTCTATTTGTTTTGATAATAATTTCTCACGAAATCCCATATTAAATATTTTAACACTGGGTATTATCGGTAAGGACAGAATATGTAAATCTTTAATTGCAAATCCCGGGGATCCTTTATTAATATTAAGTACTAATAATTCAAATAAACAATTAAAAGACAGCTTATTTTCTTTTTTAAAAAACAAGTATTATAAGGATAAAAAAATACCGATAGTTATCAATTCCATATTAGAAAAGTTATTAGTTGAAGGAATACTGGAATTATTTCGCGTTAACGCCGTTACCGGAGCATTTAGTATTGACAGAACAGGAATTATCGGCCAGGTTGCAAATATAATATCGCACAGCGATGCAGGTGTTAGATTGAACATTGATAAATTACCTAAGGATTCGCCTGATGATAAAATAAGTAAAATCCTTTCCAGGTATACACCACAATCACTTTTATTAATTATTGATAAGAACAAAAAAAACCTGGTAAATAATATCCTTGGAAAATGGTTGCTGGATAACTGTGAGGCAGGTGAGATAATCAAACAAAATAACTTCCAGTGTTACCAGAACAGTAAACTGGTTGTTGATATCCCTGGTAAATGTCTGTTGATTCAGGAATCAGTTAAGGATAATTCAGGTATTAAATCATCTGATTCTGATTTTAACATACCGGATATCTCAACTGAAAATATCAATGAGCCCGAAAATTATAAGGAAGTAGCCTTAAAACTATTGAAACAGCATAACATAGCTGTAAAGGCGTATGTGAACGTTCAATCTGATTCAAAAACAGGAACGGTAAATATGAATATCAATTTCCCCTCTGATACCGGTATTTTTAAGCTTAAAGGCTTTGACAGATTTTTAACAGCCACACTTAATGCAAATTCCAAATATGTATCTGCAGACAATAAAACAGGTATTATCATAATGATAGCAAAAACAATAAAAGATTTAATCTGTAGTGGAAGCGAACCATTAGCACTAAGTTTATGTTTGAATATTCGTGAAACTGACAATAAGAACTTCAAAGAGCAATTTGAATTAATATATGATGGAATAGAAGAGTCAATTAAACACTTTAAAACACCTTTGGCTAATTTTAATATAAATTTGAATCTTAAAAATCAAACAGGTTCAAATGACTATAACCAGGTTATTTTACCGGTAATTGGTGCCGTCGGCAAACTAAATAATAACAAAAGTTATACAACTATTGCCTTTAAGGAAAAAGGACTTATGATTTATTTAATCGGGAAATCCCGGAATGATATTGCTTCGTCTGAATATCTAAGGGTAATACATAAAATTAAAAAATCACCTGCACCGTTTATCGATATAGATTTTGAAAAAAACCTGCACAATACTGTAAAAGGACTAATTAAAAATCATTTAATCCTGTCAGCTCATAATATTACAGAAGGAGGATTATTTTTTGCATTACTGGAATCAGCTATAATAAAGGGATATGGTTTTGATATTACTTCTCCTGCTGAAGTGAGATTAGACGCGTTTTTATTTGGCGAAGCACAGGGCCGGGTAATTGTAACAGTATCACCGGCTCGTGAAACCGAATTCATTGATTATATGATTCAACAGGACTTTCCATTCTCAGCTCTTGGTCATGTTACAAAAGAAGAGCTGAGGATAGATGATATATCTTATGGTTTTATTAATGAGTATAAAGATTTGTATTACTCAGTTATTAATGAAATGCCCACTTTAGTCTGGTAAGTAGAACTTTACTAAATATTGTAATATAAAATTAATATACTATTTTAGCAGTACTCACGTTAAAATAAGAAGTATTCTAAAAATTCAAAATATAACCTTGAGAAATATAATAATCATTACAACTGTTTTCTTTTCACTGAATGCGATGGCTCAGAAACCTAAAGTGCAGAATGATCCTACTCATGATGATAAACTATTACATTTTGGCTTCTCATTAGGTTTTAATACCATGGATTTCAATATAAAACACTCTGAGGCTGCAGTTAGCAATAATATAGTTGCAGAAGTCGCCAAACTTCAACCGGGATTTCATGTTCATGCGTTGTCTAATTTAAGGCTTGCAGAATTTTTTGATCTTAGGTTTTTACCGGGTATATCCTTCGGAGGTGAGAGGCACATAGAATACCGTGATTTATCAGTAGAGGATCTACAGGATAGTGAAATAATCGATCAGAATAATATCCCGGTGAAAATTGAATCAAATTTTCTTGAATTTCCCTTGTTACTAAAATATAAATCAAAAAGACTGAACAATTTCAGGCCATTTTTAATAGGAGGCATAAATACTAAATTTGATCTTGCCGGAGCAAAATTAGATTGGGGTAAAAAAGACGAGGATGGCAAAAAAAAGAATATAGTATTATTAAAACTGTTCGATTATTATTATGATGTTGGGTTTGGGATGGATTTCTATATGCAGTATTTTAAGTTAGCCATAGAATTGAAATACTCAGTAGGCTTAAGAGATGTTTTAAAAACTGAAGATAAAAAAGGTGAAAAGCCTAACGCTAATATAGAAATATATACAAACATTATTGACCAGCTCCATTCAAGAATGTTTTTAATTTCATTTCATTTCGAATAAAAAGTCATTTTCTTCTTCTCCTGAACTCAGAACACACAATTGCTGCGGCAGCAGAAATATTCATAGATTCAATAATATTATCCCGAACAGGATACTTTGGAATATATAACCTGGATTTGATATATTGAAGATACTTTTCAGAAATACCCATTGATTCATTACCCAGAATTATAAATGCACTATTATCTAAAACTTCATTATATATTGACGGTCCGTCAAGAAATGTACCATAAATATGAAATCCGGAAATTACCGAATATTCTTCCAGTAAATCCTTAAGATTCATATAGTGTACGTTAATTCTTATTATTGAGCCCATTGAAGCCTGAACTACCTTAGGATTAAAGCAATCAACACTGTTGACAGAACAAAAGATATTTTTTATACCAAACCAGTCAGCTGTTCTTATTATGTTTCCCAGATTTCCGGGATTCTGAACTGTATCCAGAACAAGTGACAAATCAGATAAAATTTCAGATTTACTAATCTTTTGTTCCTTAATGTGAAGCACTGCCATTACCTCACCTGCCGTTTCAAAAAAGCTGATTTTATTAATGTCTGATTCTGTAACAGTAATTATATTTCCTATTTTACCAATATTACTATTTGTATTATTTGCCAACCATTGTTCAGTAGTTATCAGTTCTTTTATTAAATAAGGCTTATGTTCCAGCAACTCATTAATAATCTTTTCACCCTCTATAATGAATTCTCCATAAACATCACGGAACTTTTTTATTTTAAGTGATTTAAGATGTTTAATTTTGTTTTTACCAAGCATTACTATTAATTATGATTATTTGTCATTATAAATATAAACATTCAGACATTGATTTTGCTTCTGAATATCTAACGTTTTAAACAGAATCATACTAATGAAACCTTATAATGCGAATAAAAAAGTTATATTTGCGCGAATGTAGTAATTTTAAAAATTATATGACTTGTTACTATCTGGAAAAGAGATAGAATTTAAGCGATTATTATTTCCATTTTTTCAGTTCATTCTAATTATCAGCATTATCTCTTGTACCCCGACTAAATATGTACCTGAGGATAATTATCTATTGATCAAAAATAAGATAAAAATTGAGGATAAATCAATAAGTAAGAATGAAATAAAACCTTATTTGAAACAGCAGCCAAATAAAAAAATCATAGGCTTAAAATTTCATTTGTCTCTTTATAATTTATCAAATATCAAAAAAGAAAAATGGCCTCATTCCTGGTTAAGGAAAATTGGAGAAAAACCGGTAATCTGGAATCAAAATTTTACCAATACTACCAATTCACAATTTAAACAATATCTTGAAAACAAAGGCTACTATCATTCGGAGGTTACGGATACTGTTAAATTTAAAAAAAAACACGCTATAGTTACGTACGAAATAACACCTAATACGCCTTATTATGTTGATGGCTTAAGATATGCTTTTGAAGATATAACATTGCATCCAATTATTGTTGCTGATACGGGTAATTCTCTATTAAAAAAAGGAATGTTGTTTGATAAGGAAGTATTGCAAAAAGAGCGGATAAGAATTGAGAATCATCTGAAAAATAACGGTTATTATAAATTCTCTAAAGAATATATATATTTTGAGGCTCAACCCGGAAATAAATCCAATCAGGTTGATCTTACCATGATCGTTAAGGAATATCAGGAAGGCTGGCAGGATCAGAAAACAAAAATAAGGTATCACAAGAAATATAAAATAAATAATATCTACGTTTACCCAAATTATAAATCCGTACCTACCCTTAGCCCAATTACAAAAGTAAATGATACAATTAATTATAATAATATTTATTACTTGTTTAATGAAGATCCCCGAATCAAATTTTCTATTATTAACAATTCGAATTTTATACTACCAGGTGATTACTACAACCAGATTGACGTGACCAAAACATACAACAAGCTGTCATCATTGGGCCTTTTTAAATATATAAATATAAGTTTTAATGAACTTAATGGCTATACAGAAAATACTAATAATGACTATTTAATTGACTGTAATATTGAACTTACAAAAAGAGACGTACAGTCTACCCAGTTTCAAATCGTGGGGACTAATTCATCAGGTGACTTTGGTGCACGGGGTAACTTGCTATACCATAACTGGAACTTATTCAGAGGAGCTGAGACTTTTGATTTGAAATTTACAGGGGCTTATGAGGCGATACAAGAAGTTTCAGCATCAGGAATATCACATACTCTTGAACTGGGTACTGAATTCAGGATAAATTTTCCTAAGTTCCTATTGCCGTTAAGATCAGGAAAATTTGTAAAAAAATATGCTCCAAAAACTTCTGTTTCAATATCGTATAACTATCAGGCAAGACTTGATTTCAGCCGTACTATTGCTAACTCATCTTTTGGATATAACTGGAAGGGGAATGAAAATATCACATATTATGTTTATCCCCTGGATATAAATTACGTGCAGTTGCCTTATAAATCTGAGGAATTCACAGATTTAATTTCCGGTACATACATGGAGTTTAGTTATGAGAATCATCTTATCGGTGGCAACAGATTTGGCTTTGAATTTAATAATCAAAAAATTGGAAAAATTAAAGATTTTGTCTTTTTAAGGGTAAATATAGAATCAGCAGGAAATGTAATGTATGGTGTCAGTGAGTTAATTAATGCGGACAAAGACAGTTTAGGTGTTTATAAGGTATTTAATGTTCCCTATTCCCATTATTTAAAAACAGATATTGATCTCCGCCTTTATAATATTATTGATCCGTCAAAAAGCATAATATGGCGAATTTTTATGGGATGTGCATATCCTTATGGTAATTCAAATGCATTACCATTTGAAAAAAGATATTTCTCAGGAGGGCCAAACAGTGTAAGAGCTTGGAGTACAAGGACCCTGGGGCCTGGTTCATATTTAGATCCTACAATTTCTGATATTCCAAATACTATGGCTGATATTAAGCTGGAAACCAATCTGGAATATAGATTTAAATTATTCTGGAAACTTGAAGGAGCACTATTCCTGGATGCAGGTAATATCTGGGCAATTAATCCGATTGATGACAGGCCTAATTCATTGTTTGATTTTAAAAAATTTTACAAGGAAATAGCAATTGGTACGGGTTTTGGTACCCGATTCGACTTTTCATTCTTTTTAATTCGACTTGATTTTGGATTTAAACTCCGTGATCCATCATTTACAGAAAATAAATGGCTCTTAGATAGAGAATTAATAAATTCAAGTGAATATAAAGAAAGAAAAGATTTATATGATTACAAAGTTTTTAATTTTCAGTTTGGTATAGGTTACCCATTCTAAATTTCAGGATATATTGTTTCTTAATAATAGCTTTAATTTACAAGTTTGCATATTTTTATAAATTTGCGGATAATTTAGAATAAAATTTGTTTAACAATAAAAATAAATAAAATGAAAGTTACAGAAAAAATTAAGCCAGGAGTTGTAACAGGAAAGGATGTTCTTGAATTGTTAAAAATAGCAAAGGATAATGAATTTGCCTTGCCGGCGGTAAATGTTGTAAGTACAGATTCAGTGAATGCTGTTCTGGAATCTGCAAAAGACGTTAACTCTCCGGTAATTATACAGTTTTCTAATGGAGGTGCTCTATTTTATGCTGGTAAAGGACTATCAAATGAAAATCAGCAAGCTGGAATTATCGGTGCAGTATCAGGAGCAAAACATGTACATCATTTAGCTGAGTTATACGGAGTACCCGTTATTTTGCATACTGATCATGCTGCCAAGAAATTGCTGCCCTGGATCGATGGATTATTGGATCACGGTGAAAAACATTTTAAACAATATGGAAAACCTTTATACAGTTCACATATGCTTGATCTCTCAGAAGAACCGCTAAAGGAAAACATTAATATTTGCAAAAAATATCTTAAAAGAATGAGTAAAATAGGAATGACACTGGAAATCGAACTCGGTGTTACAGGAGGTGAAGAAGATGGTGTGGATCATACTGATATTGACAATTCAAAACTCTATACCCAGCCTGAAGATGTGGCTTTTGCTTACGAGGAATTAAGCAAAATCAGCAACCAGTTTACTATTGCTGCTTCATTTGGGAATGTACATGGTGTATATAAACCCGGAAATGTAAAACTAACTCCCATAATACTTCATAATTCACAAAAGTATATTCAAACAAAATTTAGTACCGCTGAAAAACCTGTATTTTTTGTGTTCCATGGCGGATCAGGTTCCAACCGTGAAGAAATCAGGGAAGCTATAAGTTATGGAGTAATTAAAATGAATATCGACACAGATACTCAATGGGCTTTCTGGGATGGTGTAAGAAAATATGAAGCTGCAAACCATGATTATCTTCAGACGCAGATTGGAAATCCTGAAGGTGATGATAAACCTAATAAAAAGAAATATGATCCCAGAGCATGGTTAAGAGAAGGTGAAAAAGCAGTGATAGAAAGATTGAAAATTGCTTTTGAAGACTTAAATTGTATAAATAGAAATTGATATAGTTCTGAATTATAATGTCTGCAACTGATCTTTCAAACAGGGGTAGTTTTGGAAGCAAATTTGGAATAATTGCTGCTGCGGCCGGTTCAGCAATAGGTCTTGGCAACATCTGGAGGTTTCCCTATGTAGCGGGTAAAAACGGAGGAGGTGCCTTCCTTATAATTTATCTGGTTTTTGTATTTGGCATAGGTGTGCCTGTTATGCTTTCAGAATTTGTAATTGGCAGGTCTACTCAAAGAAATCCTTTTGATGCGTTTAAAAAACTGAAACCAAACGGTCACTGGTATATTATTGGAATAATGGGAATTATTGCTGCTTTTATGATATTAGCATTTTATGGGACAGTTGCAGGATGGACATTAGAGTACTTATACCAATCAATAATAAATGGATTTAAAGGAAAATCAGCAAATGAAATTAATCAAATGTTTGTTGTCTTTAATTCCTCAACCTTAAGACCTGTTATGTGGCAGATAATATTTATGATATTAACTGCCTTAATAGTATTAGGTGGAGTTGAAAAAGGAATAGAGAAATATACAAAAATCCTGATGCCATTATTACTGATAATAATCATTGTTCTTGATATTCGGGCATTATTACTGCCTGGTGCAAAAGACGGCATTAATTTTCTTTTTAAACCTGATTTCTCAAAAATCAAACCTAATGTAATCCTCGAAGCATTAGGACAGGCATTTTTCTCACTTAGTATAGGCATGGGAACCTTAATCACATATGGATCATATATTAATAAGAGGGATAATCTGGCTAATTCTGCCGTTATAGTCTCTATAGCTGATACTTTAATAGCAGTACTTGCCGGGATAGCCATATTCCCAATTGTATTTTCTTTTGGTCTTGAGCCCGGTGGCGGTGTTGGTCTTATTTTTAAAACACTTCCAAATATTTTCCAGCAAATGGCCGGGGGTTACATTTTTGCTTTGTTATTTTTTATACTCTTAACCGTAGCAGCTCTTACCTCATCAATTTCTGTTCTGGAAGTAGTTGTCGCATTCTTTGTTGAAAGACTAAAAATGAAACGCATCAATGCCACTCTGTTTGCTACTATTTCAATATCATATCTGGGAACTCTCTGCGCAATGTCCGCAGGAGGTTTTTCGGATTTTCGTTTATTCAATAAGAATTTTTTCGATTTGCTGGATTCTACTGCTTCAAAAATCTTATTGCCTTTGGGTGGATGCCTTATTGCACTTTTTGTTGGCTGGTTTTACGGAAAAGGTAAAACCTGGATAGAAGTATCAAACCAGGGTAAACTTAAAGTAGTTTATCTCAATATTTTTATGTTTCTTATTAGATATATTGCTCCTATTGCTATAGCTCTTATTTTTATGAATGGCCTGGGATTATTTAAGTTTTAACTTATATATTTTTATTGTCCCCTGACATGATGATTCTGGCTCCTGCATTTCCAAATATAATGGGATTATATATCATTGCACCTGAAGCAAAAAAACTGAAACCATATTTATGCAAAATTAAATCAGGAGTAACAAAAAAATTTTAAGCAGGTGCCGGATTAAATACTTTTTTACTGTCATGCTTAAGAATTCTATAAAAGATTATTTCTCATTTTCCCGAAGGGAAAAAAATAGTATTATAATCTTATTGGCTATTATAATAATTCTAATAACAGGAAATTTGCTAATACCAGTAATAATTAAAAATCAAGAATTCGATTATACTGAATATAAAAGCGAACTGGCAGATTTTGAGAAATCATTAAAACCTGTAATAAAACAAAAGCTCAATCCTCCGGAAATTAATAGAAATCCGTATAAGACTAAAAAACATCAGGTATTCGAGTTTAATCCAAATAAAGCAAGTTTTATTGACCTGCAAAGGCTGGGCTTTAGAAAAAAAGTAATACATAACATACATAAATACAGATCCAGGGGCGGAGTATTTTTTAAAAAAACTGATATGTTAAAAATATATGGAATTGATACGACTTTGTATAATAAGCTTGTCCCTTTTATTTATCTCAATGAAAAAAGCCCGGAAAAAATACAAATGAAGAAATACAATTCTAATTCCATTGATAAAAAATCCAACAAACTTTTAAATATTAATAAGGCTGATACTATTTCATTAAAAAAAATATTAGGAACAGAAAGTGTATTACCGCAAAATATTATTAAATACAGGAATCTATTAGGAGGATTTCTAAATAAAGCTCAATTTAAGGATATAACCGGTATTGAAGATAAGCAATACAATCTACTCGTTAAGGAAGTGTATATTGATAGCTCATTAATAACAAGAATAAATATAAATATAACAGATGAGAAAACACTTAAGAAGCATCCATACCTAAACACATATTATTCAAAAGCCATCTTGAAATATAGAAATTTCACAGGTGAAATAAAAAGTATTAATGAATTGTTAAATAAAAATATTCTGACAGAAGAAATATTCATTCAAATAAAATCTTATCTGTCAGTTGACTAAAAATTTCTTTGAGGTTAGTAATGAAACTTAGCAATTTTTTCACTAATTTTATTAGAGTAAAATAATATACTTTTTTATAATTTAACTGGCACCTAATTGAAGTTCCTGATATTGCTGCAATTATCCGTATTTTTTATTTCCAATTATAAATTTGGTAGAAAATTTTTTATGTAATAACTTTGCGGCTCATTAAAAATTAGCATTTATGATTGTAGTCCCAATTAAAGAAGGTGAAAATATTGAAAGAGCGTTAAAGAAGTTTAAAAGAAAATTTGAAAAAACAGGTATAGTTAAAGAACTACGTGCAAGGCAAGCATTCAAAAAACCATCTGAAAGAAAACGCGATGTAGTTAAGCGAGCTGTTTATGTCCAAAAATTGCAACAGGAGGATATGTAGCATTGCATAGAAAACACGGATAATCCAGGATTTTGATTTTGTAAGGGCCGGAATATATCTCAATATATTCCTTTAAGTATGAAGCAAAAAGAATCATTTATTAAATATTTACAATACGAAAAGCGGTATTCTCCTCATACTTTAAGATCCTATTTGGATGATATTAACCAGTTTATATCCTTTTGTGGTTTTAACGATAATAGTTTTGAACCAAAAAATGTTACTCATAAAAAAATCAGAGACTGGATTGTGTACCTGGTTAATAATGATGTGTCTATTCGTTCAGTTAAAAGGAAAATTTCAACCTTAAAATCATTTTACAGGTATCTGTTGAAAGATGGTTTAGTCAGTTTTAATCCTGTTGAAAAAGTATTAACGCCAAAAGCAGAGAAAAGGCTTCCCTCATTTATAAACAAGAGGCATATGGATGTTTTGCTGGATGATATTGATTTCGGAAGCGATTATAAAGGCAAAAGAAATAGATTGATAATTGAAGTATTTTATAACACAGGGATGAGGCTAAGTGAACTTATCAATATGAAAACTTCAGATATAAATATAGCTGAACATAATTTGAAAGTCCTGGGAAAAAGAAATAAAGAAAGAATTATACCTTTTACTCAGGAATTTACAAACTCAATTCAGGATTATCTCACTATAAGGAACGAAAAGTTCAATACCGGTATTGAAGGTTATTTTTTTCTTACGGAGAAAAGTAATAAAATGTATCCCAAACTAGTCTATAGGATAGTAAATAAATACCTCAACTTAATTACAACTATTGAAAAAAAGAGTCCTCATGTCCTTAGGCATACATTTGCGACACATATGCTAAATGCCGGTGCTGATCTGAATGCAATAAAGGAACTTCTTGGTCATAGTAATTTGGCGGCAACAGAAATTTATACCCATACTACTTTTGAAAAACTAAAATCGATTTACAAACAAGCTCACCCGCGGGCATAATAAATGGAGGAATGCAAAATGAACATTAAAATTAATTCTGTTAAATTTGTTGCTGATAAAAAACTTAAAGATTTTGTTTACGGCAAAGTAAAAAAGTTAGTTCAGTTTTACGACGATATTATTTTTGCGGAGGTATATTTAAAACTTGAGAACGTCCAGGATCTAAATAATAAAGTTGCCGAAATCAAACTGGAAATACCCGGTAATGACTTGTTTGTAAAAAAACAGAGTAATTCATTTGAGAAATCGACCGATAGTGCAGTTGATGCTCTTAAACGCCAGATAACAAAACATAAACAGAAACTTAGAGGTCAATGATTATGCTATCTAAAAAATAAATAAATATTTTGTGTTATAAGTAAAATATTTATACATTTGCGAACCGATTTTGGAGGGTATTAAATTCCGCTGATTACAAGTATTTTATAGATACACTTCAGTTTATAAATTTAGCTGAGATAAAATTATGGAAAACGCAAGAATATTTATAACCTTCAATCGGAATATAAACTGTTTTTTCAGTTATAAAGGCTCTTTGAAAATTTGCCGATGTAGCTCAGCTGGTCAGAGCAGCTGATTTGTAATCAGCAGGCCGTGGGTTCGAATCCCTCCATCGGCTCGTATGCTAAGGGGAGATACCAAAGCGGTCAACTGGGGCAGACTGTAAATCTGCTGGCTGATGCCTTCGCAGGTTCGAATCCTGCTCTCCCCACAGGGTTATTTTAGATAAGCAGTTTTAGATTTACAATTATTTAGATTTATAACTATTTTAGAATTGAAAATTGTAAATTTACTGGCGGGAATAGCTCAGTTGGTAGAGCACAACCCTTCCAAGGTTGGGGTCGCGGGTTCGAGCCCCGTTTCCCGCTCTGAATTTGGGATACATTAGTTTGTTTAAGTAGCGGTTACGGGTTCTGAAGAATCTAAAATCTCACTGTCAATGGTTGGTTTATCGACTAACCTGCCTGTATAAGTTAAAGCAGGCAGAGATGTGCGAAAGTCATTTTGGCAGACTGGTTTGATTTAAAATTTTACAGGATTCTGGAATTTTATATTAAATATAAAATTTGTAAAATTCAGAATAAAAGCCCTTATTGCCGTTCATTTTAATAAGCCGATGTAGCTCAGGGGTAGAGCGTTTCCTTGGTAAGGAAGAGGTCATGGGTTCAAATCCCATCATTGGCTCAGAATTTTAAATATAAATTAAAAACAAATAGTAAATTATTTAATTATCTAATATTTTAGTTATGGCTAAAGAAAAATTTGATAGGTCTAAGCCTCATGTAAACATAGGTACTATTGGACACGTAGACCATGGTAAGACTACTCTTACCGCAGCAATTACACAAGTACTTAATAAACAAGGGCTTTCAGAAATTAGAGATTTTGACTCTATTGATAATGCTCCTGAAGAAAAAGAAAGGGGGATTACAATTAACACAGCGCATGTTGAATATCAGACAGCTGCACGTCATTATGCTCATGTTGATTGTCCGGGACATGCAGATTATGTAAAAAACATGGTAACTGGTGCAGCACAAATGGATGGCGCAATACTGGTGGTTGCAGGTACTGACGGACCAATGCCCCAGACCCGGGAACATATTCTGTTGGCACGCCAGGTGAATGTACCAAAAATTGTAGTCTTTTTAAATAAAGTAGATATGGTAGATGATCCTGAGCTTTTAGAGCTTGTTGAAATGGAAGTTCGTGAATTATTGGATTTTTATGAATTTGAGGGAAATGATGTACCCGTGATACAGGGCTCAGCACTTGGCGCTCTTAATGGTGAAGCAAAATGGGAAGAAAAAATAGTTGAACTAATGAATGTAGTTGATAGTTACATTCCCATACCACCACGTGATATTGATAAAGCCTTTCTAATGCCTATTGAAGATATTTTCTCAATAACTGGGCGTGGAACGGTCGCCACAGGAAGAATTGAAACAGGAGTAATAAATAGCGGTGATGAAATTGAGATGATAGGTTTAGGTGCGCATGGCAAAAAAACTGTATGTACGGGAGTTGAAATGTTCAGGAAAATACTTGACCGGGGTGAAGCAGGAGATAATGTCGGATTATTATTGCGCGGTATTGATAAAAAAGAGGTTAAAAGAGGTATGGTATTAGCTAAAAAAGGTTCTATAACACCTCATACGAAATTTAAAGCAGGAGTATATATTCTTAAAAAAGAAGAAGGTGGAAGGCATACGCCGTTCCATAATAAATATCGTCCTCAATTCTATTTAAGAACACTTGATGTAACAGGAGAAATACAGTTACCTGATGGAACTGAAATGGTCATGCCCGGAGATAATGTTACTATTACTGTAGAATTAATAATTCCAGTAGCTATGGATAAAGGATTACGATTCGCAATACGTGAAGGAGGAAGAACTGTTGGCGCTGGACAGGTTACTGAGATTATTGAGTAACCTAAATAAATTCTATATGTTAGGAGATAATAATCATTATTAATAAATAATGATTTTATCGTTATTATTATACGGGTGTAGCTCAGTTGGTAGAGCACTGGTCTCCAAAACCAGGTGTCGGGCGTTCGAGTCGCTCCTCCCGTGCGAATTTTGAAATATTATGAAAATATTTAACTACGTTAAAGAATCTTATAAGGAATTAATTTTCAAGGTTACATGGCCATCTTGGGATGAACTGCAAAGTAGTGCAATTTTAGTTATGATAGCTTCTCTTTTGATCGCACTTATTATAGCATTTATGGATTTAGGATTTAAAAATCTAATGGAGACTATCTATGGTTGGTTTTATTTATAATCAGATTTAAGGCATGGAAGAACCTGAAAAGAAATGGTATGTTCTTAGAGCCATCGGTGGTAAAGAAAAAAAGGTAAAAGAATATATAGAGTACGAGATATCCAGGCTAAATTTAGAAAGCTATATCTCCCAGGTATTAATACCAACTGAAAAAGTATATCAAATTCGTAATGGGAAAAAAATCAGTAAAGAACGTAATTTTTTCCCTGGCTATGTACTGATTGAAGCTACTTTGGTTGGCGAAATACCTCATATATTAAAAAATATTACTAATGTAATTGGATTTTTGGGAGCAAAAGGTGATGATTTACCCACTCCTATACGTGTTTCTGAAGTAAATAGAATATTAGGTAAAGTTGACGAATTAGCAGAAGGAAATGAAGAACTAAATGTACCCTTTTATATCGGTGAAACTGTAAAAGTAATAGACGGACCATTTAATAGCTTTACAGGTGTTATAGAAGAAGTAAATGATGAAAAGAAAAAGCTTAAAGTAATGGTGAAAATATTTGGTAGAAAAACACCTTTGGAATTAAGCTTTATGCAGGTCGAAAAAGAATAAAATAAATTGACATTATATAAGACTTTTGATGATTACAATAATAAATAATGCTTCCTGAGTAATCATCGAAATATTGAGTAGTTCAATTTAATTAAATCAGAAATAAATAAAATATGGCTAAAGAAGTTGCTGGATTAATTAAATTACAAATCAGAGGTGGTGCAGCCAATCCTTCACCTCCGGTTGGTCCCGCTTTAGGGGCAAAAGGAGTAAATATTATGGAATTTTGCAAGCAGTTTAATGCTCGTACGCAAGATAAGGCTGGAAAATTGCTGCCAGTTGTTATAACAGTTTATACTGATAAATCTTTTGTTTTTATCGTAAAGACTCCACCGGTAGCAGTTCAGATTTTAGAAGCAATAAAGATTAAATCCGGTTCTGCGGAACCAAATAGAGAAAAGGTCGGATCAATATCCTGGGCACAAATAAAGACAATTGCTGAAGATAAAATGCCGGATTTAAATGCATTTACTGTTGAATCGGCGATGAAAATGATTGCAGGCACAGCCAGAAGTATGGGAATTACTGTGAAAGGAGAATTCCCATCATAAAATAAATAAATATAGTTCTAATATACTATGACAAAACAATCAAAAAATAAAAAGTTAGCTTTTGAAAAGATTGAACCCGGCACTCAATATAGCCTTTCTGAAGCAGCATCATTGATTAAGCAAATTACAACTACAAAATTTGATGCCTCAGTGGATGTTGATGTTCGCCTGGGAGTTGATCCTAGAAATGCTAATCAAATGATTAGGGGAATTGTAACATTACCCCATGGTACCGGAAAAGATGTTAAAGTACTTGCCTTATGTACGCCTGATAAAGAAAATGAAGCTAAAGAAGCAGGAGCAGACTATGTTGGATTAGATGACTACATAGAAAAAATAGAAAAAGGATGGACCGATATTGATGTGATAATTACTATGCAACCTGTTATGGCAAAAGTTGGAAAACTTGGAAAAATATTAGGGCCCCGGAATCTTATGCCAAATCCTAAAAGTGGTACTGTAACTATGGATATTGGTAATGCTGTTAGAGAAGTAAAACAAGGTAAAATTGATTTTAAGATTGATAAATTTGGAATAATACATGCATCCGTGGGCAAAGTATCTTTTGAAATTAACAAGATTGTAGAAAATGTGAATGAATTTATCCAGGCTATAATCAGACTTAAGCCAACATCTGCAAAAGGTACATATATAAAAAGTATTTATATGTCCAGTACAATGAGTCCCGGTCTCAAAATCGATACTAAAGCATTGGATGAATAATTCCGAAAAAAGTAAAGATCTAAATTTAACATATGAAAATTGAGGATAAAAACAAAATAATTGACAGCCTCACTGATACTATCAATAGCACAAAATACTTGTACCTTACAGATATCTCTGAATTAAATGCAGAAGATAATAACAGGTTCAGGAGGAAATGTTATGAAAAAGCTGTCAAATTGGTATTCGTTAAGAATACCTTGCTAAAGAAGGCTTTAGAGAATTGCAAAGAAGATTATAATGAACTTTTTGATACATTAAAGTATTCTACATCAATAATGGTATCAGATACAGCTAATCTTCCAGCCAAATTAATCAAGGATTTTCGAAAAAAAAATAAAACCCCGATTCTTAAAGCAGCATATGTTGAAGAAACATTTTATTTCGGTGATGACCAATTAGACATGTTAGTGAGTCTGAAGTCTAAGGAAGAACTTATTAGTCATATTATAGTATTATTGCAGTCACCAATTATAAATGTTCTTTCTGCATTACAGTCAGGTAATAGTAAACTGGCTGGCATAGTTAAGACCTTATCAGAAAAAAAATAAAATAATAATTAAATTATAGAAAAATGACAGATTTAAAAGCGTTTGCTGAACAATTAGTTAATTTATCGGTTAAAGAAGTTAATGAATTAGCTGATATACTAAAAGATGAATATGGTATTGAGCCTTCTGCTGCTGTAGTTCCTATGGCTGGTGTTGCTGATGGTGCCTCAGGCGGTGGAGCCGAAGAACAGAGCTCCTTTAATGTCATATTAAAGTCACCCGGAGGAGCTAAACTACAAATAGTAAGATTAGTAAAAGATTTAACCGGATTAGGATTAAAAGAAGCGAAAGCTGTGGTAGATTCATCACCCTCACCTATTAAGGAAGGTGTCAACAAAGATGAAGCTGAAGCATTGAAAGCTCAACTTGAAGAAGCAGGAGCTGAAGTTGAACTTAAATAGAGTATCATATACCTATAAAATATTCAGGTTTAATCCCTCTTATAGGGATTAAGCCTTTTATGCATTTAGCCTTACTATAGTTCAAAAAAAATAAACATAAGCAATGTCTTTAAATAATAACTCAGAAAGAATAAGCTTTTCTTCAACAAAAAATCAGCTTGAATATCCTGATTTTTTAGAGATCCAATTAAAATCGTACAGAGATTTTTTTCAGTTAGATACTACCCCCGAAGATAGAAAGAAAGAGGGCCTTTATAAAGTATTTAGTGAAAATTTCCCTATTTCTGATACAAGAAATAATTTTATATTGGAATTCCTCGACTATTATAGTGATCCGCCCAGATACTCAATTGAAGAATGTATTGAACGCGGACTTACTTATAGCGTTCCACTTAAGGCTAAGCTAAAATTATATTGTACTGATCCCGAACATGAGGATTTCGATACTGTTATACAGGATGTTTATTTAGGTACAATACCTTATATGACTGAAAGGGGACTGTTTGTAATTAACGGAGCCGAACGGGTAGTCGTTTCCCAATTGCACCGCTCACCAGGTGTGTTTTTCGGACAAAGTTTACACGCAAACGGGACAAAGTTGTATTCAGCAAGAATCATTCCTTTCAGAGGTTCCTGGATAGAATTCGCGACTGATATAAATAACGTTATGTATGCTTATATCGATCGCAAAAAAAAATTACCGGTAACTACCCTGTTTAGAGCTATTGGATATGAAAGTGACAAAGATATCCTGGAAATCTTTGATCTGGCAGATGAAATAAAGGTCTCAAAAACAGGACTTAAAAAATTAGTTGGCCGAAAACTCGCAGCTCGTGTATTAAAGTCCTGGATTGAAGATTTTGTTGATGAAGATACGGGTGAAGTGGTCTCTATTGAAAGAAATGAAGTAATTATTGACAGAGAGGTAATTCTGGAAAATGAACATATAGATGATATAATTGACTCCGGAACAAAATCAATACTCCTGCATAAAAAAAGTCAAACCCTGTCAGATTATGAAATAATCTATAATACCCTCCATAAAGATCCATGTAACTCGGAAAAGGAAGCAGTGCTTCATATATACAGGCAACTTCGTAATTCTGAACCACCGGATGAAGCTACTGCCCGTGACGTGATTGATAAATTGTTCTTTTCCGATAAAAGATATGACCTGGGTGAAGTCGGTAGATACAGGATAAATAAAAAATTAGGCCTTAATACTGATATGGATACCAAGGTTCTGACAAAAGAAGATATTATTAAAATTATTAAATATCTGATTGAACTAATTAATTCCAAAACTGATGTTGATGATATAGATCATTTAAGTAACAGGAGGGTTAGAACTGTTGGAGAACAATTGGCTAATCAGTTTGGTGTGGGGCTGGCCAGAATGGCCCGTACTATTAGAGAAAGAATGAATGTCAGAGATAATGAGATATTCACACCAATAGATCTTATAAATGCTAAAACATTATCATCTGTAATTAATTCCTTCTTTGGTACTAATCAGCTTTCACAATTTATGGATCAAACAAATCCATTGGCTGAGATGACACATAAACGAAGAATGTCAGCACTTGGTCCCGGTGGCCTTTCAAGAGAAAGAGCCGGCTTTGAAGTGCGTGATGTTCATTATACACATTATGGCAGGTTATGTCCTATTGAAACACCCGAAGGACCAAATATCGGATTAATTTCATCGCTTTGTGTTTATGCAAAAATTAATATTCTCGGATTTATTGAAACACCTTACAGAAAGACTATTCAGGGTAAGGTAGATCTTACTAATAATGGTACAATTTTTCTAACTGCAGAAGAAGAAGAGGCAAAAGTTATTGCACAGGCAAACGCTCCGCTGGATAAAGATGGCAATTTTGTAAATCCAAAAGTAAAATCCAGATACAATGGGGATTTTCCCTTATCTGATGCTAAAGAAGTGGATCTAATGGATGTAGCGCCTAACCAGATTGCTTCAGTTGCTGCTTCGCTAATACCGTTTCTTGAACATGATGATGCAAACCGAGCATTAATGGGATCTAATATGATGCGCCAGGCAGTTCCCCTGATACAACCTGAAGCGCCAATTGTCGGAACCGGAATTGAAAAAAACGTTGTTAGAGACTCAAGGTTACTCATAGTCGCAGAAGGTGATGGAATTATTGACTATGTTGATGCTAATGAGATAGTTATAAGATATACGATGAGCGAAGATGAAAAATTTGTTAGTTTCCAGGGAGATGTTAAACGGTATAAACTATTAAAATATAAAAAAACTAATCAGAATACTTGTATTAATCCCAGACCAATTGTAGCTAAAGGTGATAAAGTTTCCAGGGGTCAGATTTTAACCGAAGGATATGCAACAAAAGGTGGGGAACTCGCTCTTGGAAGAAATCTGAAAGTAGCTTTTATGCCATGGAAAGGCTATAATTTTGAAGATGCAATCGTTGTATCGGAAAGACTGGTCAGAGAAGACATATTTACCTCTATTCATATAGATGAATATATTCTTGAAGTTCGTGATACAAAGAGAGGACTTGAGGAATTAACTGCCGATATTCCTAATGTTAGTGAAGAAGTAACAAAAAACTTAGATGAAAATGGATTAATAAGAATAGGAGCCGAAGTAAATCCTGGAGATGTCTTAATCGGTAAAATTACTCCAAAAGGAGAATCGGATCCATCACCGGAAGAAAAGCTATTGAGAGCTATATTCGGAGATAAGGCAGGTGATGTTAAAGATGCCTCTTTAAAAGCTCCTCCATCACTCCAGGGAGTTGTAATAGATAAAAAGTTATTCTCACGCTCTGTAAAGGATAGAAAGTTAAAATCTTCAACAAAACCGATTCTTGATAAAATTGAAGAGGAATTTCAACGAAATTATACAGAACTTAAAGGCAAATTGATTGATAAGTTATTTATTTTAGTTAATGGTAAAACCTCTCAGGGTGTTAAAGACTATTATAATGCTGAAGTAATTGCAAAGGGAATTAAATTTACACAAAAAATTCTGCAGGAAATTGAATATCTTAATATCAATCCAAATAAATGGACAACTGATAAAAGTAAAAATGATATTATTAAAACCTTGGTTAATAATTATTTAATCAGATATAAGGAATATGATGCCGTTTATAAAAGGAAAAAATATAGCGCTACCATAGGAGACGAATTACCTGCCGGAATTATACAGCTTGCTAAAGTATATGTTGCCCAGAAAAGAAAATTAAAAGTTGGAGATAAAATAGCAGGCCGGCATGGTAACAAAGGGATAATATCCAAGATAGTAAGACAGGAAGATATGCCATTTCTTAAGGATGGAAGCCCTGTAGATATAGTGCTCAATCCTCTTGGTGTTCCTTCAAGAATGAATCTGGGTCAAATATACGAGACAGTGCTTGGTTGGGCAGGCCATGAATTGGGAGTTACGTTTTCAACTCCAATATTTGACGGGGCAAACATTGAGCAGATTAATAAATATACTGAAGAAGCCAGCCTGCCAATTTATGGTAAAACCTTCCTGTATGATGGTAATACAGGTGAACGTTTTGATCAACCTGCTACTGTTGGTATTATATATATGATGAAACTTGGGCATATGGTTGATGACAAGATGCACTCCAGATCAATCGGCCCATATTCACTTATTACTCAACAACCCCTTGGGGGTAAAGCCCAATTTGGCGGCCAGAGATTTGGTGAAATGGAAGTATGGGCACTTGAAGCATTTGGTGCGTCTCATCTCTTGCAGGAAATCCTTACCATAAAATCAGATGATGTTGTAGGAAGGGCCAGAGCATATGAAGCAATAGTAAAAGGAGAACCAATGCCTGTCCCAGGCATTCCTGAATCACTGAATGTATTATTGCATGAGCTAAGAGGATTAGGTTTAAGTATAAACTTAGTCTAGCATTTTATTTAATGATAAACAATTATTATCTATTAGTTATTCTTTAAAAATAATATAATTAATACTCAGCATATGTCATTCAAAACAGATACCAAAACTAAAATTGTATTTACCAGAGTTGCTATTGGACTTGCCTCGCCGGAAGAAATATTAGAAAGATCCAGTGGAGAAGTATTAAAGCCGGAGACAATAAATTATCGGACATATAAACCTGAACGTGACGGACTATTTTGTGAACGGATTTTTGGTCCTGTTAAAGACTATGAATGTCACTGTGGAAAATACAAAAGAATACGGTATAAAGGTATTGTATGCGACAGGTGTGGCGTAGAGGTTACAGATAAAAAAGTCAGACGTGAAAGGATGGGACATATCTCATTGATCGTCCCCGTAGCACATATCTGGTATTTTAAATCAATGCCTAACAAAATTGGCTATTTATTAGGATTACCTACAAAAAAACTTGAAAGTATTATTTACTATGAAAAATATGTTGTTATAAATCCTGGAGTTAAAGCTAGTGATGATATAAAATACCTGGATTTTCTCACCGAAGAAGAATACCTTGAAATTCTTGATACTCTTCCGAAAGAAAATCAGCTTCTGGATAATAAAGATCCTGAAAAGTTCATCGCTGATATGGGAGCTGAAGCACTATACCAGTTATTAGAAAGGCTTGACCTGGATGATCTATCTTACTCGCTCAGGCATAAAGCCAGTATTGAGACTTCTCAGCAACGTAAAAATGAAGCATTAAAACGGTTGCAGGTTGTTGAAGCATTCAGGGCTTCAAAAGGAATAAATCGTCCTGAATGGATGATTGTAAAAGTCGTTCCCGTTATACCGCCTGAATTAAGACCACTGGTTCCTCTTGATGGAGGCAGATTTGCCACTTCAGACCTTAATGATCTATACCGGAGAGTTATAATAAGAAATAACAGATTAAAAAGACTTATTGAAATTAAAGCCCCGGAAGTAATTCTGCGTAATGAAAAACGTATGCTGCAGGAAGCTGTTGATTCATTGTTCGATAATTCCAGAAAATCAAACGCTGTTAAAACTGATGCAAACAGGCCACTGAAATCACTTAGTGATAGCCTTAAAGGTAAACAAGGTCGTTTTCGTCAAAATCTCCTTGGCAAAAGAGTAGATTACTCTGCACGTTCGGTTATTGTTGTTGGCCCTGAACTTCATTTACATGAATGCGGTTTACCCAAAGATATGGCAGCAGAATTATATAAACCTTTTATAATAAGAAAACTTATTGAAAGAGGTATAGTAAAAACAGTTAAATCTGCTAAAAAAATAGTTGACAGAAAGGATCCTGTAATATGGGATATCCTGGAAAACGTTTTGAAAGGGCACCCTGTATTACTTAACAGGGCACCAACATTGCACAGATTAGGAATTCAGGCATTTCAGCCTAAATTAATTGAAGGGAAAGCAATTCAATTACATCCATTAGTGTGTACGGCTTTTAATGCTGATTTTGATGGTGATCAGATGGCAGTTCATCTTCCGCTTGGTAATACTGCAATTTTAGAAGCTCAAATCCTTATGTTAGCCTCTCATAATATACTTAATCCTGCTAATGGAGCTCCAATTTGTGTTCCTTCGCAAGATATGGTACTCGGACTTTATTATATGACTAAAGCACGAAAAAGTACTCCGGAAGGGCCTGCTGTAAAAGGAGAAGGATTAATATTCTATTCACCTGAAGAAGTTATTATTGCATTTAATGAAGGCATATTGGAATTACATACAGTTATCAAGGTAAAAGTGGATGACTTTAAGGATGAGATACTCGAAAAAAGACTAGTCGAAACAAGCGTTGGCAGAGTGTTATTTAATGAGGTTGTACCACCGGAAGTAGGTTTTATTAATGAGCTTTTAACAAAAAAGTCCCTTAGAGATATTATAGGTATTGTACTAAAAAAGACTGGGACAGCCAAAACGGCTCAATTCCTTGATGATATTAAAAACCTTGGATATCAAATGGCATTTAAAGGAGGACTATCATTTAATCTTGACGATGTAATTGTACCCGGGAAAAAAAATATCCTTGTTGATGAAGGATACAAACAGGTGGATGAAGTACTAAGTAATTATAATATGGGTTTTATAACTAATAATGAAAGATATAATCAAATTATTGATATCTGGACTCATACTAATGCAAGACTTACACAAAGCCTTCTGAAAGACTTATCATCAAGTAAACACGGATTTAATCCGGTTTATATGATGCTTGATTCCGGAGCAAGAGGTTCAAAAGAACAAATACGACAGTTATCAGGCATGAGAGGATTAATGGCTAAACCTCAAAAATCAGGAGCATCTGGTTCTGAGATAATTGAAAATCCAATATTATCTAACTTTAAGGAAGGATTGTCAGTACTTGAGTATTTTATATCAACTCACGGTGCAAGAAAAGGTCTGGCAGATACAGCCCTTAAAACTGCAGACGCTGGTTATCTTACGCGTAGATTAGTAGATGTTTCACAAGATGTAATAATTACGGAACCTGATTGTGGTACATTAAGGGGACTTGTTGCTTCAGCAATAAAAAACCAGGAAGAAATTGTAGAATCACTTTATGAAAGAATTATTGGACGTACTGCTGTCCACGATGTATATCATCCCCTTACAGGTGAATCTATAATAAACTCCGGTGATGAAATTAATGAAGAAATATGTAAGATTATTGAAGAATCTCCTATTGAACAAATAGAAATCAGATCAGTATTAACCTGTGAATCGAAAAAGGGCGTATGTGCTAAATGCTACGGCAGAAATTTAGCCTCGGGAAGAATGGTACAGGCTGGTGAAGCTGTTGGAGTAATAGCAGCCCAGTCAATTGGCGAACCAGGAACCCAGCTAACATTAAGAACTTTCCATGTTGGTGGTACAGCCTCAAATATAACCACCGAATCCAATATAACAGCAAAGTACGATGGTATTGCTGAAATTGATGAACTGAGGACTGTGGAGAGTAAAGATGATTCAGGTAAGGTTGATATCGTAATAGGCCGGCTGGCTGAACTTAGAATAATAGATAAGAAAACTAATATTGCCCTTACAACTCATAATATACCTTATAGTGCTAAATTATTTATCAAAAATGGAAATGAAGTAAAAAAAGGAGATATCATTTGTGAATGGGATCCTTATAATGCAGTAATAATTTCAGAAACACCCGGTAAAGTTTCATTTGAAAATGTTATTGATAGTATAACTTATAAAGAAGAATCAGATGAACAAACAGGCTATAAAGAAAAAGTAATAATTGAAACCAGGGATAAAACAAAAAATCCAAGCATTAGAATCCTGGATAAGAGTGACAAAGTTTTAAAAACATATAATCTACCTGTGAGTGCCCATATTGCTGTAAATGAGGATGATAATGTAAAAGCTGGAGAAATATTGGTTAAAATCCCCAGGGCAGTTGGAAAATCAGGAGATATTACAGGAGGTCTGCCAAGAGTGACTGAATTATTTGAAGCCCGAAATCCATCAAATCCTGCAGTAGTATCCGAAATAGATGGTGAGGTCGCCTTTGGTAAGATTAAAAGAGGAAACAGAGAAATTATTATTACTTCGAAAACAAGCCAGGTTAAAAAGTATCTTGTCCCTCTTTCAAAACAAATATTAGTGCAGGAAAATGACTATGTCAAGGCTGGAATACCTTTATCTGATGGAGCAACTACACCTGCTGATATCCTGGCAATTAAAGGCCCGACAAAAGTTCAGGAATATATTGTAAATGAGGTACAGGAAGTATACAGGCTTCAGGGAGTAAAAATTAATGATAAGCACTTCGAAGTTATAGTGCGGCAAATGATGCGTAAAGTAGATATTATTGACCCTGGTGATACCAAATTCCTTGAAAAACAAGTGGTGGATAAATGGGAATTCATGGATGAGAATGACTGGATTTATGGTAAAAAAGTCATTATGGACAGCGGTGATTCACAGAATATGAAGCCAGGACAGATTATAACAGCCAGGAAATTGCGCGATGAAAATTCAATGCTAAAACGTAAAGACCTGCAACCTATAACATCCAGAGATGCAATACCTGCTACCTCAAGTCAGATTTTGCAGGGTATTACAAAAGCAGCTCTGCAAACCAAGAGTTTCATGTCAGCAGCATCATTCCAGGAAACTACAAAAGTATTGAATGAAGCAGCCATACATGGCAGGGTAGATTACCTTGAAGGCCTCAAAGAAAATGTAATTGTCGGCCATCTTATCCCTGCCGGAACCGGAAACAGAAAGTTTGATGACCTGGTTATAGGCTCTAATGAAGAATATAAAGAACTTACCGAAGAAAGAAAGGAATCTGAAGATCCAATTGAGTGAAAATTAATACCTCAAAATATGGAAGAGAAACAGAAAAAAAATCAAATCAACATTGAACTTAAAGAAAATGTAGCTCAGGGTACTTATTCAAATCTCGCAATAATTACTCATTCTACATCTGAATTTATTCTTGATTTTGTAAGAGTTATGCCGGGAATTCCTAAGGCAGAAGTTAAATCAAGAATAATACTCACTCCAGAACATGCGAAAAGATTGTTACTGGCTTTAAAAGATAATATAGCAAAATATGAATCCATAAATGGACAAATAAAAAATGTTGAAGCTAAGGGTGGCCCCGTTGTACCTATGAATTTTGGCGGACCTACCGCGCAAGCCTAGACTAATCCTGTATTATTGTAAAGCCTTTTTTATAATCTGTCTAAAATATCTATTCCTGTTGATGTTTTTCTAATTTATTTTATATTTGTCACTTTGATTTTTAACCAGATAGCTTGTATTTTATTGTTAAATAACTGATTAACCAAATTTTAGATAAATGAAAATTTTAATTTGTTTAAGTAATGTGCCTGATACTACCACAAAAATCAGATTCACTGATAATAATACTGCTTTTGATAAAACCGGTGTGCAATGGATAATAAATCCATGGGATGAATTAGCACTGACCAGAGCTTTGGAATTAAAAGATGTCTCAAATGTAACTGTGGATAAAGTAACAGTAATCACAGTTGGAACAAAAGATACAGAATCTACAATCAGAAAAGCACTGGCAATAGGTGCCGACGATGCCATAAGAATCGATGCAGAGCCCTCTGATTCATACTTCGTGGCAACACAGATATCGGAAGTATTAAAAAAGAACATGTATGATATTATTTTATGTGGTATTGAATCAAGTGATTTCAATGGATCAACAGTTGGAGGAATGGTATCCGAACTATTGAATATTCCATCAGTTTCAGCTGTATCAGCCTTAAATATTGAAGGAGAAAATATTACTTTAAACAGGGATATAGATGGAGGGAAAGAGACAATTTCAATTTCTGCTCCCTTTGTTGGTATAGTACAAAAAGGTATTTCAATAGAACCCCGTATCGCTTCAATGAGAGGAATAATGATGGCCAAGAAAAAACCTTTAAATGTGATTCAACCGGCTGAAGCAGCGGCTTTAACAGAATATCAGGAATATGAACTGCCTAAAGCAAAAGCTGCATGTAAAATGATTTCTCCGGATAATGTTAAAGAACTGGTTGAACTGTTAAAAAATGAAGCAAGAGTAATTCAATAAGTTGAATTGTCTGATAAAAATAAATTAATTAGAATTAATCTAAATATCATATTATGTCAGTACTAGTATATACAGAAAACTGGGATGGACAGTTTAAAAAACTTTCATTTGAACTGGTTTCATTTGCCTGCAAATTAGCTGAAATGACTAACACTTCAGCAACTGCACTATCAATAGGCAATGTTGAAAAAAATGAACTAAGCAAGCTTGGTAAATATGGGATCAATAAGATATTGAATTGTCCAGGGGACCAATATAAGGTTCTTGATAACCAGGTTTTCACATCAATTATTGAACAAGCCGCCCGCAAAGAAGAGGCTCAGATAATTATCTTGTCGCATAACAATGCAGGAAAAGCATTAGCTCCAAGAGTATCTGCAAAACTCAAGGCCGGAATAGTTACAGCAGTATCAGCTATCCCTGCCAGTATCGAACCGTTAACAGTTCTTAAAAAAGTATACTCAGGTAAGGCTTTTGCAAAAATAACAATCAAAACAAATATTAAAATACTAACCCTTGCCCAGAATTCTTTTGAGCTTATTGAAAAAGACAGTGATGCCGGTATAGAAGAATTTAATGCTGACATAAGTAATGATTTCTTCAAAACGAAAGTTAAAAATGTTGAAAAACAAAAGGGTAAAATTATTTTAACAGATGCTGAAATAGTAGTATCAGGAGGCAGAGGTATGAAATCACCGGATAACTGGAGCCCTATAGAAGAATTAGCCGAATTACTGGGTGGAGCTACTGCCTGTTCCAGACCAGTGGCAGATGAAGGCTGGAGGCCCCATGAAGAACATACCGGGCAAACCGGTAAAATAATTGCTCCTAACCTGTACATTGCAGCAGGTATTTCCGGAGCCATCCAGCACCTTGCCGGAATAAGTTCATCAAAGAATATAGTCGCAATTAATACGGATAAAGAAGCCCCTGTATTTGAAGCTGCTGATTATGGAATTATCGGTGATGCCATGAAGGTACTTCCTGAACTTATTAAAATTATTAAAGAAATGAAGTCTTAAATAATCCTTCGTAAAAACATGTAATTTCATAAGCTTTAAATTGATCTTCAAATAATAAGCTATACAGCTAAAGGCCTTTAATTATGATTAAGCAAATAATTTTTCTTATTCTTCTCTTGGCTGCCTCATATCTTTTCTATAAAAACGTTAAGATAATAAGACGTAACATAAATCTCGGAAAAGATATAAAAATCAATGATAATCGCTGGAAAAGATGGGTATTAATGTTTAAAGTTGCTATCGGCCAGTCAAAAATGAGTGTTCGTCCGGTGTCAGGCATTATGCATATATTAGTATATGCGGGCTTTATTATTGTTAATATTGAGATGCTGGAAATTCTGATAGATGGTATTTTTGGAACTCACAGACTTTTTGCATTTTTCGGGAACGTCTATACTGTACTTGTCTCAGTATTCGAATTTTTTGCATTTGCAGTATTGTTTGCCTGTATAATTTTTCTTATACGCAGAAATATTTTGAGAATAAAACGTTTCTGGAATAAAGAAATGACTCTATGGCCCCGAACAGATGCTAATATTATACTTATTACGGAAATTTTCCTGATGAGCGCTATTCTAACTATGAATGCCTCAGATAGTATTTTACAATCATATGCAGATAATCATTATGTTAATGTTGGAAGTTTCCCTGTTAGTTCATTAATTCAACCCCTTTTAGCAGGTCTCTCTGTTAATAGCCTGATTTTTATTGAAAGATTCTGCTGGTGGTTTCATATAATCGGAGTGCTGGCTTTTTTAAATTATATACCTTATTCAAAACATTTTCATGTTTTCCTGGCATTTCCAAATGTCTATTATTCAAAGCTTAAGCCTATTGGCGAAATATCAAATATGCCTTCAGTAACCAAGGAAGTCAGGCTAATGCTTAATGAAGATACTTCAGTGCCTGCTGAGGAAGAAGAAACTGAAGAGATAACTTTTGGAGCTAAAAACATAAAAGATCTTACATGGAAAAATCTGATGGACTCATATTCATGTACCGAATGTGGAAGATGCACATCCAGTTGTCCGGCTAATATTACCGGGAAAAAATTATCCCCACGGAAAATCATAATGGACACAAGAGACCGGCTTGAAATAGTAGGTAAGAACATTGACAGAAAAGGAAAAGAATTTGATGATGGAAAATCTCTATTCGACTTAATAACAAAGGAGGAATTATGGGCTTGTACCACATGTAATGCTTGTACTCAGGAATGTCCTGTAAATATTGATCACCTGTCCATTATCGTTGATATGCGAAGATACCTGGTAATGGAAGAAGCAGCTGCACCAAGTGAAATTAATACAATTTTTACAAATATAGAAAATAATGGAGCTCCCTGGCAGTTTTCAAATGAAGACAGGCTGCTTTGGACTGAGTAGTGAAATATTAAAATTATATCATTATTACTACTTTTTAAATGTTAATATAACCTTATGGCAAGCAAAGAAAAAATTATTGTACCTGTAATGGCTGATTTATATGCCAAGGGTGAAGTACCTGAATACCTGTTTTGGGTAGGTTGTGCCGGAGCTATTGATGACAGGTACAAAAAAGTTACCAGGGCATTTGCGAAAATTTTAAATTATCTGAAAATAAGTTATGCTGTGTTGGGTACTGAGGAATCCTGTACTGGCGATCCGGCAAGAAGAGCAGGAAACGAAATGCTTTTCCAAATGCAGGCACTAACCAATATTGAAATATTAAATGGCTATAAAGTAAAAAAGATTATTACTATCTGCCCTCATTGCTATAACGTTTATAAAAATGAATATCCTGAATTAGGAGGCAACTATGAAATAATAAACTATACTCAATTCCTGAAAGAACAAATAGATGCAGGTAATCTGAAAATTAAATCGGATATTTTTAAAAATAATACTATAACCTACCATGACCCCTGTTATTTGGGCAGGTGTAACGGTATCTTTGATGCTCCCCGTGAAGTATTGAACATTATTCCTTCCAAAAAAGTAGAAATGAAAAGAAATAAACGCTTTGCCCTGTGTTGTGGCGCGGGTGGCGGACAGATGTTTAAAGAAGCTGAAGAAGGGAATAAAGAAATTTTTATTGAAAGAATTGAGGATGCCATGGAAACCAAAGCGGATATTATAGCAACAGCATGCCCGTTTTGTATGACGATGATGACTGATGGAATAAAATATAAAAATAAAGAGGAAGAATTAAAGAATTATGATTTGGCTGAATTAATAGCCCAGTCATTAAATCTTTAAATTATCTGAATATCTTAAATTAAATAATCTATTAATTTACAATAATATGGAAAATACTGGTATTTTAAAAAGCGGTGAATTTTTAGTAAAAGAATCAAATGCTAACGATATATTCATACCTGAAGAATTTGATGAGGAGCAGAAGATGATCGAACAAACGTGTTATGACTTTCTTGAAGCAGAAATTTTTCCAAATCTTGACAGAATTGACAACATGGAAAAAGGTCTGATGCCGGAATTATTGAAAAAAGCAGGAGAATTAGGATTATTAGGTATTGCCATTCCTGAGGAATATGAAGGATTCGGACAGTCTTTTGTTACTCAAATGTTGGCTTGTGAAGCTATTGGAGCTGGTTATTCATTTGCGGTTGCCTATTCTGCTGATACTGGTATAGGGACTTTGCCAATTTTGTATTATGGTAATGACGAGCAAAGAAAAAAATATGTATCCAAATTAGCAACAGGAGAACTTCTTGGTTCTTATTGTCTTACCGAGCCCAATGCAGGATCTGATGCCAATTCTGGAAAAACCAATGCCGTACTTTCTGATGATGGAAAATCTTATATCCTCAATGGACAGAAAATGTGGATAACAAATGCCGGCTTTGCTGATGTCCTGACAGTTTTTGCCAAAATTGATAATGACCGGGTGTTAAGCGCTTTTATCGTTGAGAAAGATTTTCCCGGTATTACTTTAAATCCCGAAGAAAAGAAAATGGGAATAAAAGGCTCTTCTACACGTCAAATATTCTTTAATGATTGTAAGGTCCCTGTTGAAAATCTGATTGGAAAAAGAGGTGAAGGATATAGAATTGCACTGAGTATATTGCATATGGGAAGAATAAAACTGGGTGCCAACGTTTTGGGTTCAGCAAAAAAGGCAATAACTGAATCAGTCGTTTACGCAAATGAACGAAAGCAATTCGGACAGCTAATATCTAACTTTGGAGCTATAAAGCATAAACTGGCAGAACAAGTTATCAAAACATTTACTACTGAATCTGCTGTTTATAGAGTTAGTAATGATATTGATAATGCAATTGAAAGATGTAAAGCTTCTGGTATGGATTCTGGCAGAGCAACCATCGAAGGCATAAGTCATTATGCTGTAGAAGCTGCGATTTTGAAAGTATATGGATCAGAAGCACTGGATTACGTCGTGGATGAATCTGTTCAAATATTTGGTGGTATGGGTTATTCTGCTGAAACACTTGTCGAAAGAGGATACCGTGATTCAAGAATTAACAGAATATTTGAGGGAACAAACGAGATAAACAGAATGCTTGTTGTTGATACTGCCATGAAAAGAGCGCTGAAAGGTGATTTTGATTTGTTTGGCGAAGCCCAAAAAGTAACTGATAACTTACCTAACATTAAATACTCTGCTTCAAAAGATGAAGGTTATTTTGAAGAAAAGAAAAGATATATTAAAAGCTTTAAAAAGGCAATATTGCTGGTTATAAACAAAGCAACTGAAAAATTTGAGAGAAAACTGATGCTTGAACAGGAAATATTGTTTAATATTTCAAATATGATCATGGAATTATATACCTCAGAGTCAAATTTACTTAGAACAGAAAAACTTGAGAGTATAAAAGGAAGCAATGATGCTGCAATATATAAAGATATTTTGGATGTTAATGTCTATGATGCAGCTGGTATAATTCAGAAATCAGGTTTTGATGCTGCAAATTCATTTGCGGAAGGTGAAGAACTTAATTCTTTAATTAATGCAATAAGTATACTTACTAAAACCAATGGTACTAATGTTAAAGAAGCTCGTAGAAAAATAGCTGATAAGCTTATCGAAGACAATAAATATTCGTTTTAATAAATATATCTTCCCTACTTATTCTGGCTGTATTTAAAGATTTGTTTTTCCTGTGTTTTAAAAAAAATGATGTTTAGTAAATAAATTCAGGCAGTTCATCAAAATTTAAAGCCATTTAAGTGTATTAATGGTTATTTTTGTGATGTTTTTCAACTAAATTCTCATTTTCACATGAAAGACCTAATCCAAAAAACAATAACAGTACTTAAATTTAAGGTTAAAACTAATCTTGAATTAATTAATCAAAACCAGGTAAAAATCAAGGAGATTTTAAGCGAACCTACCTCTTCAAAAAGAAATGAAGTTTTTGAAAAGCATTATGAAATAAATAAAAGTCTACTGACAGAAAACAATGATTTTATAAATATTCAGCTAACTCTGATAAATTTCCTGGAAAAATATAAGAGCTCTTCTATTTTTGAAAAACAGGGACAAAAAATAACCTTAAATGTAGTTAAAAACAAAGATGAGCTGTTCAATCTTACAATAAATGGAGCAATAGCTTATGATTTTAAACATCCGTTATATAATGATGATTCTTTCTTTAAAAAACTGTTGGATTATTATAAGAGTATCGAAGAATATGAAAAGTGCCAGTCATTAATTAACCTAAAAACATTAAACAAATAATCCCGTTATGTTAATAACCTAAACCGCGTAAATATACTACGCGGTTTTTTTATTTTCATACCGTTCTGTTTAAGCATCCGGGGATAATTAAACATATACTCTTGTTAAGTGTTATATATATATTGTTTGTTTAGTTTTAAATAAAAAATGAAAAAAAAGAATATAATTTTACTATTAATACTTAATATATTTATATATAATTCTTGTTATAATCAAAACGAAAAGACCTTGAACAAAGATGAATTAAAGAAAACATTAACCCCCTTACAATTTGCGGTTACACAGGAAAGTGCAACAGAACCGCCTTTCCGGAATGAATACTGGAATAATAAAAAAGAGGGTTTATATGTAGATGTTGTATCTGGTGAGCCTTTATTCAGTTCATTGGATAAGTTCGACTCAGGTACTGGCTGGCCCTGTTTCACTCGTCCATTGAAAGAAGGTAATATACAAGAAACGCCTGATTACAGTCATGGAAAGGTAAGGACTGAAGTAAGAAATCAAAATGCCGATTCACATCTTGGGCATCTGTTTAAGGATGGGCCGGATCCAACAGGACTGCGTTATTGTATAAATTCCGCTGCATTAAAGTTTATTCCTGTCGAAGAGCTTGAAAAAGAAGGATACGGAGAATATATAAAATTATTCGAAAAAAACTATGAGCAGCAGAAAACAGGACAACCTGATATTTATACGGCAACATTTGCAGCCGGATGCTTCTGGGGAGTAGAAGATATTTTGAAAAAAGTAGACGGAGTAATTGAAACAACTGTAGGTTATACAGGGGGTAATTCAGATAATCCGACTTATAAACTGATTTGCACCGGGAAAACAGGGCATGCTGAAGCAGTCCAGGTAAAGTATGATCCGGATATAATCACTTTTGATAAATTATTAGATTATTTCTGGCGTTTGCACAATCCTACAACATTGAACAGACAAGGTCCGGACATAGGAACACAATACCGTTCCGCAATTTTTTATCATAGTGAAGAACAAAAAATTACAGCTGAGAAATCAAAAATGAAATTCGACCAATCAGGCACTTTTAAAAATAAAGCTACTACACATATTGTACCCGCTACAACTTTCTATACAGCAGAGGAATATCACCAGGATTACTTTGAAAAAAATGAAGGCCGGGGTTGTCATATATTAAGAGATAAATAAACTTGCTGATTTTTTATATTCTGCCTATAAATTAATAAAGAATTACTATTTTAATGATTAAATTCAAGATAATCTTATTTTTGTCAAATAGTTTATTTAATTGTTAATTTTCTCACCTGATTACATAAATGAAGATTTATAATATTTTCGAATTCCTTAAAGGAAGAGTTATATTGAGAAATTTGATATTAGCTTTCTTTTTAACGATAGTTATACTTTTATTAATTTTCAAGTGGTTAAAAATATACACCCGGCATTCCGAAGCATTTTCTGTTCCTGATTTTTACGGATTATCTATTAAGGAAGTTGATAATATTACTTCAAAGAAAAAGTTGAAATTTGTAATTTTTGACTCTGTATACATAAATGCTTTTGAGAAGGGTACAGTTGTTGATCAACATCCCAAACCCGGATTAATGGTTAAAAAGAACCGTAAGATCTTTTTAACCATGAATGCAGTTAATCCTGAAAAGACTACAATGCCTGATTTGGTGAATTTAACTCTGCGACAAGCACTTGCACGGCTGGAATCTTATGGGCTTAAAGCCGGTAACATGAAATATGAACCGGATTTGGCAATAAATGAAGTCTTAGCCCAAAAATGCAATGGTATTTCTATTAAAAAAGGTGATACGTTATTAAAAGGTTCAAAAGTAGACCTTGTTATTGGAAAAGGATTAAGCAACAAAAAAATTGCTGTGCCTTCAATAATTGGATATACTTTAGCTGAAGCACAAATGAAGCTTTCATATCTTGTACTTAAAATAGGTAATCCTAATTTCGATAGTTCAATAGTAAGCCATGAAGATTCTTTAGATGCCAAAATCTTTAACCAAATACCCGGACATAATAATAATCAAATTATACCGTTAGGTTCTTCAATAGACGTATGGTTAACAGTTGATTCAACAAAATTCTTTATATTTGAATTGACGGATTCAATAGCGGATGAATAGCATGACACAGTTTCTGAAAATTAGTTATCTTGTCGCATTAGTGACTTTTTACTGCCTTAAAGGTTATAACCAGGAGGTAATTGGTTTAACAGAGAATAAGGTAATAAAAGAATACCTTAAATCACATGAAACCAGGATGAAAAGTACTGCTAATCAACATCCTGTGACGCTTCCCTTTATTGATGACTTTTCCACTTCAAAAGTTTTACCGGATGAAAATTTATGGGAGGATAATTATGCATTTATAAATTCAGACTATCCAATAGAACCAATATCAATAGGAGTTGCCACACTCGATGCTATTGACAATACGGGTAATGTTTATGCTATCGATAATAATGTTACTCCTTCAGATACATTAACATCCAGGCAAATTGACTTATTTGAATTTAAAGACTCAGGTGTGCCGGTTACATTAAGTTTCTGGTACCAGGCAGGAGGTAAAGGAGAACCACCTGAAGAAAAAGATTCTTTATTGTTGGAATTCTTTTCTCCAAAAGATACTTGCTGGACAAGATCGGCCTGGAAAGCGGAACAATGGCCGATTGATACTTTTATGCAGGAAATAATATCTGTTCATGATAGCTTATTTCAAAATGGTTTTAAATTCCGGTTCAGAAATTATACAAGTATGTCTGAGCAAAGTTTTAAGCAGGGTAAAGGCGCACTTAGTAATGTGGATCAATGGCATTTGGATTATGTTCTGTTGGATAATCGCCCGGTTGAAGAGCATACAAAAATAAATGATATTGCCTTTATAGAAAAATTAAGATCAACCTTAAGATATTATGAATCCGTACCGTGGTCACATTTAGATAATGTCATAACCGATGAACGACTGGATACTATCCCAATTTATATAAGAAACTCTTATGAACGGTTAAATTCTCCGGATGATTCTACAACAGTGATCCGGCAGTATTATATTAAAGATTTGAACAGTAATGAGTATTTTAAAGAGCCGTATCCTGTTAATGGAATTACAGAGCAATTTCTTAACAATTCAATTATAGATCGCGGTGACAGGTTTAAACCTTATTACAGCCAAACTGAAGAAGATTTTGGCTGGTTTGAAGTTGCTGCTTATTTTAGGGATACAAAACACTTTAAAGGTAATGATACGGTTAAGAGAATTGAAAAATTTCTGGATTACTATGCTTATGATGATGGTACAGCTGAATTTGGTTTTGGCATTTCAGGGGAATCTTCTGCGGGATCATTACTTGCAAACAGGTTTAAACTATACAAATCCGATACTTTGAGAGCACTGGATTTTTATTTCAATAAAACCAGAGACAATTATAATGCTACAAAATCCTTTAAAATATGCATATGGGAGGACAATAATGGAATACCCGGAGAACTGATTTATCCGGAAGATATAGAAGAAAGCCCGTTTCTTTATCCTGATTCTCTTAAAGGTTTAAATGAATTTACCAGATACTCACTTGACACTTTTCTGGTTGTGTCAGGTACTATTTATGTCGGCTGGCAACAGACTACAGTAGAATTTTTAAATCTGGGTTATGACATAAATAATGCAAATAAGAAAAACATACTATCGAATTTATCAGGGGAATGGGTACCGTTTTCTAATAGTCCCAGTCCCGAAGGCTCGCTAATGATCAGACTTGTATTTGGGACTAACCCGATAATTACTGCCTTAAAAAATAACTATAGATTTAATAAAGATCTGCTAACTATTTATCCAAATCCCGCGAATGATTATATATCAATCCGGTATCCTCCGGCATTTGATGACTATCCATTAACAATTAATATATTTGATCCACTGGGAAGGATTGTTTATTCTTCAGATAAAACTGTTTCGGAAATAATTCTTTCTGATCTCAAACCCGGAATGTATATCCTGAGAATATCAGGAATCGAAGGTGCTGCGATGATCAGAAAACTCATAATATCCCGTTAACACAAAAATCCTGAAATGCATGAAGAATTAATTGAACAGAGTGAACTATTTGAGCATTACCGGTTTAATGTTGATAAAGGACAAGGCTCACTGCGGGTGGATAAATATTTGTTTAACAAATTAGAAAATATATCCAGAAACAAAATCCAAAATGCCGCCAGGGCGGGGAATATACTTATTAATAGCATTTCCGTTAAACCTAATTATAAAGTAAAGCCAAATGATAAAATTTCCGTTGTTCTTCCCCACCCTCCTCAGGAATTTGAAATTATTCCTGAAAATATTCCCATTAATATCATTTATGAAGATAATTCTGTTATGGTTGTAAACAAGTCTCCCGGAATGGTTGTACATCCCGGGCATGGTCACTATACAGGAACACTGGTTAATGCTTTGGCATACCATTTAAAAGATTTGCCATTATATGAGAGCGGTGAAATAAGGCCGGGACTGGTCCACAGAATTGATAAAGACACTTCGGGAATAATTGTGATTGCCAAAACAGAAATTGCATTAAACATACTTGCTAAACAGTTCTTTAATCATACTGTTGAAAGAACATATAATGCCCTCGTCTGGGGAAATCTTGATAAAGATGAAGATAAGATATCCGGGTATATTGGGAGAAACAGAAAAGACAGGATGAAAATGCAGGTATTCCCTGACGAAGATTACGGTAAGCATGCTGTTACACATTACAAGGTATTGGAAAGGCTGGGTTATGTCAATTTTATTGAATGTAAACTGGAAACGGGCAGAACACACCAGATAAGAGTGCATATGGAACATATTAAACATCCCTTATTTAATGATGAACGTTATGGAGGTAACAGAATCCTAAAAGGTACAACCTTTACAAAATATAATCAATTTGTCAGGAACTGTTTTAAGCTATTACCCCGGCATGCTTTACATGCTAAATCATTAGGTTTTAAGCATCCCGGGACCGGTAAACAGATGTATTTTGATTCCCCGTTGCCTGATGATATGATGCATGTAATTGATAAGTGGAGGGGATATACTTCAGGCAGGGAATGAAAAAAAATTAACATCCCGATCTTAAAAATAGACAATATCATCTCTATAGATTTAATAACCTAAATCTATACAGTTGAAATAATATGCATGAGAGAAGAGTGAAAAGTT
>CBFCXR010000005.1:0-37557 GCA_965602045.1 uncultured Bacteroidales bacterium
GAATTAAATCTCATAACAAACTCTGAAAATTTAGCAGAAAGGTTTTTAAGTTTTTATAATTTAGTAATGTAATCAAATTTTAAAAAATTTAATTTTGATATTCAAACCTTAGAATTTAAACAGTGATAAAAATGAAAAAATATATTTTAATTTATTTTTATAGTATTTTCTTATGTGCAATCACTGCAAATAGTAATACAAATGATATTTTTCCGAAGATCAAAGAATGGAAACTTGAAATTGAAGAAACCATTTATAATTCACTTACCTTATGGGAATATATTAATGGTGGAGCAGATATATATTTAAGCTATGACTTCCAGAATCTGCATCTGGCAAATTATATAAAGAAAGATGATCAGCAGATAAGGATTGAGATTTATGAACACAGTTCATTTGTTAATGCTTATGGTATATATACGGCTGAAAGAATGTCAGATTATGCTTTTGTTGATATAGGAGTGCAAGGATATGTTGAACCGGGAATATTGAATTTTTTTACAGGTAATTATTATGTAAAACTAATATCATCAGGTAAACACAGTAATGATAAGGAAGCTTTAATGAGTATTGCCACAGAGATTGATAATGCATTTGGTTTTACAAACAAATGGCCAAAAGTTATAAATTATTTTCCTTCAGAAGGAAAAATACCTAACTCAGATAATTTTATTGCAAAAAACTTTCTGGGCTATAGTTTTTTTCATTCTGCTTTTACTGCAAAATATGATATTAATGAGAAATTCCAAATATTTATTATTGAACTGAAAAATGAAACTGAAGTTCAGGATTTGTTAAATAGTTACATCAGTTTAATTAATGAAGATAAAATAGAACAGGAAAACGATTTTTATAAAATTGAGGATTTTTTCAATGGCACAATATTTCTTTCCGTTCAATCAAACTATATTATAGGGATAATTAATACAAAGAACAGACTTTTAGCAAAAGAATTTTTAAATAAAATAAAGATATAATTCTATTTTTCTATTTCAAGCAGGACTTCATTTTTAGCTACAGAATCATTTTGTTTCACTAATATTTTCGTTATTCTACCTGAAACGTGTGAATTTATCTCATTTTGCATTTTCATAGCCTCCAGAATTATAATAGGTTCTCCCTCTTTTATTTCAGCATTTTCCTCAACTAACAGTTCTAATATTTTACCGGGCATAGGAGCAATTATAATTTCAGTTTTACTTTTTGTCTTATGTTTCTCAAGATATTTTTTTCTTTTGTATGAAATAGGTGATTCTATTGAAAAGGAATAACTCACTCCATTTAACAATACTGTATATTTATTCTGGTTTTTTTCAATAATTTCTGCCAGATACTTTTTGTTTTTCCAAACAAGATATGTAAATCCCTCCTCACTTTCAAAAATCTTAATATCCGCCTTTTTATTGTTTATTTTAGGTTCTTCACTAAAAGGATTATTTATTATAAATCTTTTATTTTTTTGTGTTACCGCAATATATTCCTCGCCTATATTCTTACTCTTTTTACTATAAAGTTTCATAGTATAGATTTAGTATTAAAATGATCTTAGTCTTTTATTTAACACCCAAGGACTTATATTCTTTCCTTGTTCAAAATTAACATAGGTTGAGCGATCTGTTGCCAGCTCTGCTGCAAAATCAAAAGCCGCAACATAAGCAGCAAGCATCTCATCGTCCGGACCCTGGTGGTATAACTTTGTCATATCCTGTTCAATGAATGAAGTATTAAATTCCCCTTTTCTGAATTTTTTGTTACATAATACCTCAATACAAAAAGGAATAGTAGTTTTGATACCTCTGATCCAAAATTTCTTTAGGGCACTTATTGATGCAGTAATTGTTTTTTCTCTTGTTTCGCTGTAAACTATAAGTTTGGCAATCATAGAATCGTAATAAGGAGTAACCACTGAGGAATCCATTACGCCGGTATCAATCCGGATATTTTTTCCCTTGGGATAATAGATTTTTTCAATTGTTCCCAGGTTTGGGGAAAATCCGGCCTGAACATCCTCAGCATTAATTCTAAACTCAATTGCCCAGCCATTTAACTTAATATCCTTTTGTTTAAAAGGCAATTTCTCCCCTTGTTCAATTTTAATTTGCTGTTCAATTATATCAATTCCTGTTACCATTTCTGTAACCGGATGTTCAACCTGGATCCTTGTGTTCATTTCCATAAAGTAGTAATTCCTGCTACCATCAAGCAAAAATTCAACAGTTCCTGCATTACAATAATCTACTGATTTTGCGATACGTATAGCTGCATCTCCCATATCTTTTCTTAATTTCTCATCCAAAGCACAAGATGGTGCTTCTTCAATGAGTTTCTGATGCTTGCGTTGTATAGAACACTCCCTTTCTCCCAGGTGAATATAGTTACCGTGTTTATCTGCGAGAATCTGGAATTCAATATGTTTAGGATTACTTACATATTTTTCGATAAATAATGAAGAATCATTGAATGCTTTTTCAGCTTCAGAAGAAGCTATCTTAAACATTTTTTCAATCTTGGATTCCTTTTCAACAATCCTCATACCACGGCCGCCTCCACCTGCTGCAGCCTTTAATATTACAGGATAACCAATTTTCTTTGATATTTCTTTTGCCTGTTTTATGCTTCTTACATTTCCTATACTACCTTTTAACAAAGGAACTTTATGCTGGGTTGCCAATTGCTTGGCAATAGTTTTGTTTCCCATTTTATAAATTGCTGAGGCAGAAGGGCCGATATAAGCAATGCCTTCCTCTTCACAACGTTTCGCAAAATAGGGGCTTTCAGCTAAAAAACCATAACCAGGGTGAATCGCATCGATCTTATTACTTTTTGCAATATTAATTAATTTCTCAATATCCAAAAATTCCGGTATTTCGCCAACAATTTCAGAGTAATCGCAAACATTAGTAACTAATTGAAGATATAATGCATTAGGTTCTTTTGCTGTCTTTATTCCATATGTCTTTATCCCCATTTTTTTTGCCGTGTGAACTATCCGCACTGCTATTTCTCCGCGATTAGCAATCAAGAGGCTTTTTATTTTCATATTCGAGGACTAAAGTGTAAATTCAAATATTCTAAAAACAGAATAATTTAAAACAGGACGCAATTAAAGTAATTTTAATTTAAATAACAAGGATTTTTACATGTAAATCTAAAGTCAATTAGCTGATAAAAATATAGATTATTTTAATATTATAGAGGTACATTACCATGTTTTCTCGAAGGAACACTAACATGTTTATTTTCCAATGCATCGAATGCTGAAATAAGCTTTTGACGAGTAATTGCCGGATCAATTACTTCATCAATATAACCTCTTTCATCAGCTACATAGGGATTTGCAATTTCTTCACGGTATTTAACCGCTAATTCTTTTTTCAGTTTATCAGGATCTTCAGATTCTGTTAACTTTTTTCTGTATAATATTGATACGGCACCTTCTGGTCCCATTACCGCTATTTCTGCAGTAGGCCATGCAAAATTAAAATCACCTCCAAGATTTTTACTGTTCATGACACAATAAGCCCCTCCATATGACTTTCGTAATATTACAGTAATTTTTGGAACTGTTGAATCACTATATGCATAAATAAGTTTTGCTCCGTGTTTAATTATTCCATTGTGCTCCTGATCAACTCCGGGAAGGAACCCAGGCACATCTTCAAGTGTTAAAATAGGAATATTAAAAGCGTCACAAAATCTAATAAATCTGGCACCTTTTACAGATGAATTTATATCCAGTGTTCCAGCCAGAAATTTTGGCTGATTTGCAAGTATACCTATTGTTTTTCCTGCTAATCTTCCAAAACCTATTACTACATTCTGAGCATAATTTTCACTTGTTTCATAAAATGTTCCTTTATCAACTATCAAATTAATTACCTCTTTTATGTCATAAGGTTTATTTGGATCATCGGGAACAATTTCACGAAGTTTTTTATCAACTTTTGCTCCTGAATCGCCAAAATCAATAAAAGGTGGATTCTCCAAATTATTTGATGGTAAATATGAAAGTAATTTTTGAACTCCTCTAATAGTATTTTCTTCGTCTTCATAAACGAACTGAGCTACGCCACTCTTTTGCATATGCACGTTTGCCCCCCCAAGCTCATCGGCGGTTACTTCCTCATTTAAAACTTCCTTAACAACATTTGGTCCGGTTACAAACATGTAGCTGGTCTTATTTGTCATAAATACAAAATCCGTCAATGCAGGAGAATATACTGCTCCACCTGCAGCAGGACCCATAATTACAGAAATCTGCGGTATAACGCCTGAAGATCTTACATTTCTATGGAATATGCTGGCATATCCCGCAAGACTTGCAACTCCTTCCTGTATACGAGCACCACCCGAATCAATTAAACCAATCATCGGAGCACCCATTTTGAGGGCCATGTCCTGGATCTTTGCAATTTTTGAAGCATGCACTGAGCCTAAGGACCCACCCATTACCGTAAAATCCTGGGCATATACAAATGCTAACCTGCCGGCTATTCTGCCATGTCCAATAATAACTCCATCTCCATAGGCTTCAACGATTTTCCCAAATTCCCCTCCTACTTGCATTGGAGATGAAAAAGCATCAACTTCTTCAAATGTATCAGGATCGAATAATAACTCAATTCTGTCTCTTGCAGTTAATTTCCCTTTTAATTGCTGTTTGTCAACAGCCGATTCACCATGCTGCTGCAAATATTGTTCTTGTCTTTTAAGAAATCTTTTGTATAATTTACCATTTATGTCCATCTAATATATAATTACTATTAAATAAAAAAGGTTAATATATTATTTCTATTCTTCTAATAAGGATAGATTTTGGAGGTATTAATATTTGGAAACAGAAAATATAACTATTATAATTTTATTTAACTGCAAATTTAATAATAATTAAATGATATAATCAAAATGAAATAGTAATTAATATATTAAGGTATATGGCAATTTACTAATTAGTAATGAAATACCTAATTATTATTTTAATTAGAATACCTGAAATAATATAAACCTGTACGTATAATTCAATTTAACCTGAATTTTAAGGGTATTGTAATGGATACATCAACTAATTTACCATCTCTTTTACCGGGGATCCACTTTGGTGATGTATTTATTACCCTTATAGCTTCTTCATTAAAGTATTCTTTATCTTTTTTTACAATTTTTGGTTTAACTAAGTTCCCCGCCTTATCTATAGTAAACTTTATCAATACCTGACCTTCTTCATTATTCTTTACAGCAATTTCCGGATAAATAATATTATTCAATATATACTTCTTAAATCCCTCCAAACCGCCCTTAAATTTAGGCATAATAAAGTATCGAAAATAACTTGTATCTCTTCCTTCATGAGTAAAACATTTTCCCTTTATTAATTCATTATTCTTATAAACATCTCTTCTGATTAATTGCCCATTCTTATAATAAGTTGAAAATTTGCCATTTTTTTCTCCATTTTTATATTCTACCTTCTTTGTTACAATCCCTTCTATTGACCAGCTTTTTTGGACTCCTTCCAATAATCCATTTCTATAATTTTTACTACTTTTCAGTTGTCCATTATTATAGAATTCAAAATAATCCCCATCAAGTTTATTGTTCAGGTAATTGCATACTACTTTCGTCTTGCCGTTTTCATAATAATAATAAAATATCCCTAATCTATAATCCGGATTTATTGATTTGAAATTACCGGTCATCTGAATACTACCTGAAATATAATAATCTCTGACAGAGAATTGAATTTTTCCAGTAGTATCATTACTAATTATTCTGTAATATTTTGCATTCTCAGGATTTATTTGTTCCCAGCTACTATCAAAATATACAGTATCATTAATTAATTGCGAATAAATGTTAATTGCGCAAACTAAAATTAAATTCGTAACTACTATCCCTTTCATTTTGGCAAATACCTGAATAATTTCACCTCTTCAAATATATTATTACTTCGCCTTGTCAATATATCCTACAATGGCATTAGATACTGCCCGTGGTTCAGGCGGTAATGAATAAATATTCTTTTCGTACTCCTTGTTATATGGAGATATATTTAAAACTTTGTTCTTTACTACCAGCGTACTGCTGCCCCCCGGATCAAATCCCATAGCTTTTTCAATACCAAGTTTTATCATAATTTCGGCCATATCCAAATGTGTAGCCCCCACTGACTCTCTAATTCTGCCGTTAATAGTTAAAACCAGTAAATCGCCATTCTTATCCACTCCTGCTGCTATTTTAGGCCCTCGCATATCAGTATAATCCAGTCTGGCAGCTTGCGTACGAATTGAATTTATAGTAGTCCAGCCCTCATTATCCATATTAATTGCAATACTTCCGTTTTCAACTAACATTGGACCCGCTTCAACAGCATGTGCCAGGTTATCAATGCCACTTACCGAAATATTTATTTCTGTTTCCAATTCATTAAAATCTGAGAAAAATTTATCCTCAGGAAAAGATAATGTTAATCCTGTAGGAACTATTTTAACAGTATCAGCATCCTTTATAATCTCTTTTATAACATTTCCGGATAATCTTACTATTACTCTGTTTTTTGATATAATCTCTTCTTTTTCAAAAAGTAAGTCATAATAACATGGATTAACTCCCGGATTTTTTAAATTATAATCATTTTTAGTAAAAACTATCGTTGTATTTCCCTTTGAAATTGTTATCCCATTTTTAGAATTTACTTTTCTAATATCTATTTTACCATCATTAAAAATCAATAAAGCAGCTTTATTGTATAAGGGAGGACTAACAATTTTCTTATCTGATATTAGTAGTCCTAATGGAGTTCCAATAAGCGATTCAGGCAGGCCAAGTTTCCCAACTAATTCAGGATTAAGTATATATCCCCCATTCCATGCAATTTTAATATCATTCCCTGATGTTTTAGCAAATTCCTGGGCAAAAGTTGTTACTTTTTTTGTTTTATCATTGCTGGATAGTATCCTGAAAATCCATTTGTTATCAGGATTTTTTACATTTACTTTCGCATATACACCATTCCAGGGGAGTCCATCACTAAATAAACCACTTACAAATTCATAGTCAATTTCCTTATCTTCTTCTTTTTTGTTATCTATATTTTCTATTACAAATTTAGCAGGAGATCCTCTTTTTTCTGAATCTTCTTTTAGTATTTGAAATAGTTTTTCATCTCCATATTTTTCACTTAAATCCTTAAATAACTTACTATTTATAACATTATTAAAGTCAGCAGACGTTTGGATTGGCGTAGGGTATGCTAAAGTAGTTCTTATTCCTGCAGGCATAAACTGAATATATCCGCTATTTATTGGGATTCCCATAATATTAGCAGTAATGGAATTTGTAGCCTTGCCAATATGAAAGCAATCAATATTAACAATATCACTCATAACGGCAGCATACTGACGATTTGAGATCAAAAATCCATTTTTTTCTTTAATTATCCTTAATACTTTTAATGCTTCCTTGCCCATCTGGGGAAAATGCATTCCAATACATAATTGATTTGATTCTATTATTTTAATTAGCCCGTATTTATACAATAAAAGCAACTCCCCTTCATTTCCGGTTTTAATATAATTGATAATTTCTTCTTTACTATACCACTTTCCAATTGATTTTGTATGGGCAAATATATAAATTGACGCCAGCCGGCTTTTATTCATGACGAGCATTTCTTCATTAAGCTCTTCTTCTATTTTTAATCTGAGACGTGATCTGACTGATTGTAAAGCAAAAAATTCCAGTTCATATTTAACATAATCACCCGGGAAAATTCCCATAGGAATATTTGTTTGTAATTTCTTAATCAATCTATCTCTATTATCAATAGCAATATCTGAACTAGAGGTTAACTCGGCTAAAGCAAGATTCCAGTCAGTAAAAAAATGTGAACTTTCATCAATACTTCTTTTTACTTTAGGGGAAATAATTTTGAAAAAGAGTGAAATGATAAGACCTGTAAGTTCCTGAATTGTAAAATCCTGATAAGGGTAGTAATTTTTATTTCTATGTCTGTACGAAAATGAATGATCGTGCTTAATAGGAATTTCTCCATCACGATAATGAAATATATTATCTATAGCATTGCAAAATTTTGACTTTTTCTCGTATGGTATATTATTTAAATCATAATCTCTTAATAATTCACATGCAAAATTATAGGCAAAAGATCTTATTTCCTGTTCTTCGACTCTGAAGGCACTTGGATCAATTAAAGATTTTAAATTGAGCATAAAAGCCAATCTTCCAAATCCCGGTAAGTAATGCCTGTTTGATGTTTTTAAAATTACCCTGAGATCATCATTACTAAAGTTTATATCCTTTTTATAATTATCTAATTCTGCTTTTACAATCTCCATTGACTTATCATTTGATAATATTTGATTGTAAAGCATTTTTAAAACATTATTAATATTATCAATAAGTGCTTCCAGGCTGTATCTTTTAAGGACTGCATTCTTATTATGTAAAATCTCATTTGTAAATTTATGAGGAAACATTACTCTATCAATAACTTCAACAGCATGCTTTGCTGTAATTTTATTACCATCAAACTCTATAACCTTTAACCTGTCTTTTTCAGGTAAATGTTCACCTATAACTTCCAAATAAACATTTTTAGGATAATATCTCCGGCAAAATATTGGTATTCCACAAGCGGTAGCTTCAATTATTGGCAGCCCCCTGCCCTCTGTCTTGCTTGGCAACAGTACTAATGACGCAATATTATATAATTCATGTATCCCAACAGGATCTTTAAATTTATTCTTGAAAGATTCTTTATCAAGCTCACTGAATAAAAATGCCAGGAATACCTTATTTCGCAGATTTGGTTCAATTGCGTTTAATAACTCGGAGAAACGAATTATTAATTTCTGAAAATATTCATAATGCCCAATTGCTATAGGCCCTGTAACTATAACTGTTAACTTTAAATTTGCAGTTGTTTTAAGTCGTTCTACAAAATTAACATCATTAAATAATCGCTTTATAAGTTTAAATCCAAGTTCAATTCTTTTTCGTGAAATTATTCTGGTTGGCTGAAGAAAAATAATATTTTCTGCTAAAAACGTTTCAACACGTTTTGTCTTAGCTCCAATTAGTATTGGTCTTGAATTTTTAATATTAACAAGATTGTTTTTAATAACATCAGAAACTGAATAACTTATTAAAGCTTCACTATACCGGCTTAAAATTTTTTCAAACTGGTAAAAAGCATTTATTTTTTTTCTTTTACTAACATTTAAGTATTTATCAGTATCAACGGCTGTTCCAATTTCCGTAACATTGGCAGGATTATGTCCCTTGTTATTAATTAAACAAGCAGATTGGCCCCGATTTATGTTTACATTAATCCAGGAACGTGATTCCCATGGATATAATAATTCAATTATTGAAAATACTTCCCCAATATCTGAATTATTAAAAAAGAAATCCCGTGGGCCTTCTTTCAGTCCTTTTTCAAGAATATCTATATTTTTGTTTCCTCCTTCCCAATAAAAGTCATGATTGTTATTGATTACAGGTATTCCTAAGAATTCAGAAATAAATACAGTTGCCAGTGATAGTGAAACGTTACCGGGATTAGAGCATACGTTTATTAAATATAAAAGATTGATATCATTTTCTTCTATATAAGTTCCTAATTTCTCAGTTATAAGTAATACCTCTTTCCAAAATTTTAATATTAATTCATTATAATTTTTCCCACCCCTCTCCAGTTTATTAAAATAAAAATCATTATACAGTTTCCAGCTATTAAAACCTCCTATTTCATTTATTTCGTATTTAATTGTACTCTCATCAATCAGTTTATATGATTCCGGATAAAATTTACCACTGATATAATGAATTTTTACATTATTGAGGATTCTTCTTAATATTTTGGCATATTTTTCAGCTTCAATAGTTACCCCGTCTACCGAAAATAAAAATGTAATAAAAGCTATGCCTCCATTTGTTATTTGTTCCTTAAATTCTTTAAATGTCCCATTAAAAGTAACAGCCGGCAACGGTTTTGTTTCTCTAATCCTGTCAATAAATATTCCCAGGTCAAACCATGTGGTTATTCTTTCACTTTTTAATAATGAGAGCATTTCTGCAACTGTCATTAGCTTTTTCATCTAAATTAATCTAGCTTATTACTATTATAATATTAATAAAAATTTAACTGATAAAAAAATTAAGTGTAATGAAGTATATTTAATAGTTTTTAGTTTTAGCTTATGTTTAAATTGTCTTTTCTGAAAATTTTGGCTGGTTTTCTTAAATCTTTAGTATGGGGTTTATTTATATTATTTATATGCTCAATCCCAACATACAAGGTTAACAGAGTAAAAATATTCAACATTGATTATTTTGATAAGCTAGCTCATTTGCTGCTATATTATATCTTTTCTATAATCCTGTATGTTGAGCTGATTAATTATAAAAAAGTGCTCAAGAAAAAATTTAAAATTTATTTATATATACTCCCTATACCTTTATTTTGGGGAATATTAATTGAGATGATGCAATATCATATTTTAGTAAGCAGAAATGGCAGCATTTATGACATCATAGCAAATACTTGTGGAATAATACTAGGTTTATTTACTATTATAATATTTAGAAGATACTTCGCAATAACAAAATTATAGTTGTTTCAAACAGGAATTTTATCTACCCTTATTTTATGGCGGCCTCCATCAAATGTTGAACTCAAAAACTTATCCACAATATCCTTTGCCAGTTCAATTGAAATAAATCTTGCAGGCAAAGCACAGATATTTGCGTCATTATGTCTTCTGGCCAGTTCAGCAATATCCGTGTTCCAGCACAATGCTGATCTTACTTTTTGATATTTATTTGCGGTCATATTTATACCATTACCGCTACCACAAATCGATATCCCAAAAATAAATTCCTTATTTGAAATAGCTTTGGCCAGAATATGTCCATAATCAGGATAATCAGTACTTTCATCTGAAAATGTACCAAAATCCTTTATAGTATATCCTTTCTTCTTAAGATATTCAATTAATTCTTCCTTTAATTTATACCCGGCATGATCACTTGCTATAGCAACTCTTTGTTTCATTATTTATGTTAAGTGTTAAAAAAATTATGTAATAAATAAGCACAAAAATAAGATTAAAAAGTATATACTAAATTCCAGATCAGTGAATATTTATATTATTTCTTTTTGTATTTTGTAAACAGAAAATTTGTTAAAATGTTGTTAGTTTAATAAAAAATCATTTTTATAATAAAACTTGATTTTTATAAATTCAAAGTATATATAAAAAGTTTTATTAATTTAAAATTTATATTATAAATATTCTTATCTAAAATTTAACAGCATTTTAACAATATATCATTTAAAAATTTCTAATTAATTTTACAGATCTATATAAATTAACAATCTGTTAAAAATTCCTTATATGGTTGTATATCAAAGAATATAAATTTTAAATAATGTTAATATATATTTAGTTAAATCTTAATAAGAATAAATACAAAAAATATCTGAAAAAATTATAAACAAAACTAACTAACTATTATTATTAATATATAATATTAAATAAATAATAATATAATATATATGAATGTTATTAAAAAATCAGATTTAAGAAAATTTGGGTATCTTAAAATAAAAACTGACAGAGAGATGGATTTAGCAAAAGAAATAAATAAAATTAAAAAAGAAAAAAATGCTATAATATTAGCTCACTATTATCAAACAGGCGATATTCAGGATATAGCTGATTTTGTTGGGGATAGTCTTGATTTATCGAGGAAAGCTGCTGCTGCTGATTGTGAAATAATAGTATTTTCAGGAGTACATTTTATGGCTGAGACTGCAAAAATATTATCACCTGAAAAAAAAGTTATTCTTCCGGATTTAAATGCAGGTTGTTCATTGGCAGATTCATGTCCTGTTAAAGAATTTAAAAAATTTCTAAAGGAATATCCGGATCATACAGTTATAAGCTATGTTAATACTACAGCTGAAATAAAGGCATTAACAGATATTGTTTGCACTTCATCAAATGCACTTGAAATAATTAATTCCTTGCCAAAAGATGAAAAAATAATTTTTGCTCCAGATAAGAATTTAGGTAATTATATTTATAACTTAACGGAAAGAAATATGATAATCTGGGATGGTGCATGTCATGTTCATGAAGAATTTTCTTTAGAAAAGATACTTGCATTGAAAAATAAAATGCCGGATGCAAAAATAATTGCACATCCTGAATGTGAGAAACCTTTACTTATAGTTGCAGATCATATTGGTTCGACATCTTCTTTGTTAAAATATACTATTACAGATAAAAATAAAGTATATATTGTTGCAACTGAATCCGGGATTATTCATCAGATGAAAAAGGCTAATCCGAAGAAAATTTTTATTCCTGCACCACCAAAGGATTCGACATGTGGATGTAACGATTGCAATTATATGAAATTAAATACGCTTGAAAAGATATATACATGCATGAAATATGAACAACCTGAAATAAAAATAAATGAGAATATTAGAAAAAGAGCAGAAAAACCTATATTAAGAATGCTTGAAATGTCTGAAAAATTGGGACTATAATATAATGAGGCATACAAAGAAAATAGTATTAATTATAGTAGTTCATTTAACTGTTGTATTATACGGGCAACAAAACATAATAATGAACGGATATAATAAACTATATTATAAAAATGGTAAAATGTCAAGCGAAGGAATGATGAAAAATGGTAAACCTGACGGTTACTGGAAAACTTATTATATGACCGGCGTATTGAAATCAGAAGGAAATAGAGTAAATCACATTTTAGACAGTGTCTGGATATTTTATAATAATATTGGCGATACTGTGAAAAAAATCAAGTATGTTATGGGAAGGAAAACAGGTTATTTATTTACCTACAATACTGACATAACAAGTAATTTAGAATATATAGGAAACATAACCTCTAAAGAGCTTTATATAAATGACAAAAAAGAAGGAACTTCATATTATTATTATAATAGCAGTAAATTGAAAAGCACAATTGAGTATGAGGATAATAAAAAGCATGGAGTGGCCATTGAATATGATGAAAAAGGTACAATTATAAGTATACTTAGGTATAGCAAAGGAACACTGGTTGAAAGAGAAAAAATTAACAGAGTTGACGATAAGGGATTAAGGCAAGGGACATGGAAGGAATTCAATAATAGTATATTAAGGAAAGAAATAAATTATAAGAATGGTAAATTGGATGGCTTATATAAAGAATATGATATAAACGGAAATTTAACTTTAATTTTAAAATATAAAGAAGGAAAAATTACGGAAGAAGATAATACCGGGGATGAAAACATTGATTTAAGAAATGAATATGACGAGAACAATAATATAATATTTAGTGGGGCCTATAGAAAAGAAAAGCCAATTGGTATTCACCGGAAATATGATGTTAAAGGCAAGATTATAAACTCGTTCATTTATAACGATAACGGAATAAAAATATCTGAAGGTATTGTTGATAAAGAAGGAAGAAAAGCAGGAACCTGGAAAAACTATTATGTTACAGGGGAAATAAAATCGACAGGCAATTATGAAAACAATGTAAAAGAGGGCAAATGGACATACCTTTTCAAGAATGGCAAAATTGAACAATCAGGTGAATATAGAAATGGGCAACCTAATGGATTATGGATTTGGTATTATTCCGATGGAGCGATTGAAAGAGAAGAGGAATTCTATAAAGGTAAAGAAGAGGGTCCTTTTGCAGAATACGATGAATCAGGTGAAATTATTACAAAAGGAGAATATTTTGATGGAGAAAAGGAAGGAGAATGGTATTATAAGGTTGGAGATCATAGTGAAATAGGTTCTTATGTAATTGGATTGAAGGACGGGAAATGGAAGCATTTTTATAATTCCGGAGAACTTAAATATGAGGGTAATTATATACAGGGAAACCCTGACGGGAAACACAAATATTTTTATAGCAACAATGTATTAAAAGAAGAACAATTTTATCTTATGGGGATTAAAGAAAAGCATTGGAAAAAATATGATGAGTATGGTAATCTGCTAATTACGATAAGTTATAAGAGCGATAAGGAAGTTAGAATTAATGGAGTAAAAGTTGACCTAAATGAAAGTGATATAAAGTTAATCAAATAGAACCAATATTTATGGATGATAATTTTAATGTCAGGGAGTATAATATAAGTGAAGATGAAAGGGAATATGATAGGCAGTTGAGGCCTCATGAATTTAAAGAGTTTAAAGGTCAGGAAAAAACAATAGAAAATTTAAAAGTATTTGTTAAGGCTGCAAAATTAAGAAATGAAGCATTGGATCATGTATTACTGTCTGGTCCTCCGGGTTTAGGTAAAACAACTTTAGCCTATATTATTGCACATGAACTTGATTCAGACATCAAGACAAGCTCAGGACCGGTTTTGGAAAAAGCGGGAGATCTTGCGGGGATTCTTACAAATCTCGAAAAAAATGATGTTTTGTTTATAGATGAGATACATAGATTAAATTCTGCAATAGAAGAATATTTATATTCTGCAATGGAGGATTATAAGATTGATTTAGTATTAGATAAAGGCCCGAGTGCAAGATCAATACAATTATCATTAAATCCATTTACTTTGATTGGTGCAACAACAAGAGCCGGATTATTGACAAGTCCCTTAAGAGCCAGATTTGGAATAAATTCACATTTGGAATATTACGATAGTAAGGTTTTGGATTTCATAATAAAACGATCATCAGGTATTCTTAATATACAAATTGAAAATGATGCAGCCAGGGAGATAGCCGGGCGTTCACGCGGTACACCAAGAATTGCAAATGCTTTGCTTAGAAGAGTCAGGGATTTTGCACAGGTTAAAGGCGATGGTATAGTTGACTTAAAAATAGCTAAATACTCCCTGGAAGCTTTGAATATTGATAAACGCGGATTAGATGAAATGGATAATAGAATATTAACTACTATTATTGATAAATTCAAAGGAGGGCCTGTAGGTATAAGTACAATTGGAACTGCCGTAGGAGAAGATGCCGGAACAATTGAAGAAGTTTATGAACCTTTTCTTATAAAGGAAGGATTTATTAAGCGCACACCAAGAGGCAGGGAGGTTACGGAGCTTGCATACGAGCATTTAGACAAGTCAAGATTTGGAGGGTCGAAATTACTTTTTTAATATAAAGAAAATGCTCCTACTCCTGAATTTCGCTATTTTTTTATGAAAAGTCGCCCCTAAACTGATTAAGAAATCTTACATCATTTTCAAAAAATAATCTCAAATCGTTAATCTGGTATTTTAGCATAGCTATACGTTCAATTCCCATTCCAAAGGCAAAGCCCGTATATTTTTTGCTATTTATTTTTGATAGTTCCAATACGCTTGGATCAACCATACCGCAACCTAAGATCTCAACAAATCCGGTGTATTTACATACATTACACCCCTTACCAAAACATATACTACATGAGATATCCATTTCAGCAGAAGGTTCAGTGAAAGGGAAGAATGAAGGGCGTAGTCGTATTTCGGTATTTTCTCCGAACATGGCTTTGGCAAAAAATAATAAAGTTTGCTTAAGATCAGCAAATGATACGTTTTCGTTAATATACAAACCTTCTATCTGATGAAAAATGCAATGGGCTCTGGCTGAAATTGCCTCATTACGAAATACTCTTCCTGGAAATATTTTTCTTATCGGAGGTTTCTCTGATTCCATTACTCGTACCTGAACGGATGAAGTATGTGTTCGTAAAAGGATATCCGGATTTTTTTCAATGAAAAAAGTGTCTTGCATATCCCTGGCAGGATGTTCATCAGGAAAATTGAGGCCTGAAAAATTATGCCAGTTATCCTCAATCTCAGGACCTTCAGATATTAAAAATCCTATTTTGGAAAATATATCAATTATTTCTCTTCTTACAATTGAAACAGGATGTCTTGAACCCAAAAGTATCGGTTCGGGAGGTAATGATAAATCATATAAGGGAGATTCTTCATGAAGAGTATCGATTTGATTTTTAAGAGTATTAATTCTATCAGCAGTAATATTCTTAAGTAAATTAATTTTATTACCAAATGCTTTCTTTTGACCCGCAGGAATATTTTTAAATTCAGAAAAGAGACCTGGAATTATACCTTTTTTACTGAGAAATTTGATTCTGAATTGTTCAATTTCACCATGATCGGATGAATTAAAAGATTCTACTTCTTTAATATAATGGGCTATTTTTTTGAGCATTTGGATATATTAAATATTAGCAGATATCAATTAATTAATTTAATTTTTATCTTAATATCTTTCAATGGCCTGTCGCGATTATCTGTTTCGGCATTAGCAATTTTATCAATAACATCAATACCTTCAACCACCTCTCCAAATACGGTATACGAATAATCAAGATGAGGCGTACCTCCTGAAGAGGTATATACTTTTCTTTGTTCATCTGTAAACTTTATATGGATATTCCTTTGTTCCATTAAATCAAGTTCAGTATTGGTATATGGCCTGCCTTGAACAATATAGAATTGTGAGGCAGACGATTCTTTCCGGGGATTAATGTTATCACCTTGCCTTGCTGCAGCTAATGCCCCTTTTTTATGATATAATTCTTTATTGAATTCGGCAGGAATTGTATACCCCAGGTCTCCAATGCCCAGAGCTTGCCCTGGTGCTGCATTCTTTGAATCAGGATCCCCGGATTGTATCATAAAATCTTTAATTATACGATGAAAAATCAGGCCATCGTAAAAATTTTCAGAAACAAGTTTTAAAAAGTTTTCTTTATGTAATGGAGTTTCATCATATAGCTGTATATTAATATTGCCATATGATGTTTCAAGGAGTACAACAGACTTATTTTTCATTTGGGCATCAAGCTTAGTATGGTTAAAGATAAACAAAAGTGTAAGCAGAATAAAGAATAATTTTTCAAGCCTTTTCATAAATTTAAATTTTAAGTTTATTTTGACAGTAAAGTTATAAATTGATTATAACATAGCTATGCAAATTTAGCCCGAGGAATATTATTTTACAAATAATATTATACAAAGCATTAAACAAGCCTTACTGGCTGCAGTTTTTGCACTGATAAAAATAATGTTAAAAAAAAACAAAGCTATAAATAAAGAATAGTATAATTTTATTGAGCTTTTCATAAATTAAGTTGATGAATTTTTTTGTAAGTACTATATTATGAATTGAAAAACGGTTTATCGTATTAGATAACCAGATATTTATTAAAATCAAATAAATAAACTTGAATCCATATAAAAAATTTGGAAAGCAAACTTTAGTTTATGGCTTCGGCTCTATTGTGCCCAGGCTTTTGAATTATGCTTTACTTACTCCTTATTATACATATAAATTTGAAGTTCAGGAATATGGTATAATTACAGAGTTGTATGCTTATGTAGCAATTCTATTAGTTATTTTAACATATGGAATGGAAACAGGATACTTCAAGTTTTCAACAGATAGTAAAAAGGCAAATAATGTTTTTACTACCTCAGCCATATCATTATTCTTTACATCATCTATTTTTGTATTAGTCGTTTATGCGTTTGCCAACCAAATAGCTCAATTGATAGAATACAGTGAAAACAGGGAATATATTAAATGGTTAGCTGTAATAATTGGCGTAGATGCCTTTAGTGCAATATTTTATGCCAGGTTAAGAATGCAAGAGAAGGTAGTGAAATTCGCCATATTTAAGATTATTGGCGTAATACTTAATATATTATTGATTATTTCATTTTTGGAGGTATTTCCTTTTATATCAGGAATATCAGAAAAGAACTGGATTAAAGTACTTTACAATAAAGAAATTGGAGTTGGTTATGTGTTTATTGCCAATATGATATCAAGTATTGTAATATGTTTTATTTTATTATTTGAACTAAAGAATGTTAAAATAAATTTCGATATAAAATTATATAAAAATATTTTAAGATATTCGTATCCACTTTTAATAGCAGGATTAGCAGGAATTTTCAATGAGACTATTGACAGGATTTTATTAAGGCATATTTTAAGTTCGGAATATGATAAATTATATGAAATAGGGATTTATGGAGCTAATTATAAAATTGCAGTATTAATGACTATATTTATTCAGATGTTCAGATTTGCAGCCGATCCTTTCTTTTTCTCAAATTATAAAAAAGACAGTTCAAATAAGATATTTGGAAATATTCTCAAATATTTTGTAATATTTTGTATAATGATATTCTTGTTTATAATGTTATATATTGACGTTATAAAATATTTTATAAGCCCAAGGTTCCATGAAGGCCTGACTATTGTTCCTATAATATTATTTGCTAATATATTATTAGGTATATTATTTAATATCAATTTCTGGTTTAAGTTATCCGGAAAGACAGGATATGCAGTTTTAATTGTTGGAACGGGAGCAATATTAACAATAATATTAAATATAATATTCATCCCGTTTTTTAGTTATAAGGCTTGTGCTGTAATTCATTTAATGAGTAATTTAACAATGCTTATTTTATCGTATTTTCTGGGAAGGAAATACTATAAGATAGATTATGATATTAAAAACATAATATTTTATATTGTTCTTGGAGTAATAATATTTTTTATAAATATTCTGATAAAAACAGAGAATATTGTTTATAATTTAATAATTAGCTCAGTTTTATTTATCCCTTTCATTTATTTTATTGAGAAAAGGGAAAAACTTACATCTATTTTTTTGAAAGGTTATGAAAGTAAAGATAGTTAACAAGTCGAAACATGCTCTACCTGAATATAGCACTAAAAACAGCGCAGGGTTAGATCTGATGGCAAATATTGATAAGCCTGTAAAATTAAAACCACTGGAAAGATATTTGGTACCTACTGGTTTATTTATTGAATTACCGCAAGGATTTGAGGCACAAATAAGACCGAGAAGCGGATTATCCATTAAAAACGGAATATCTGTTTTAAATACGCCTGGAACTATTGACTCGGATTACAGGGGCGAAATTTGTGTGATATTAATAAATTTGTCAAATGAGGTATTTACAATAAATGATGGTGAAAGAATTTGCCAGATGATTATTAATAAACATGAAACGGTTCGGTGGAAATTAGTTGAAAGTTTAAATAGGACTAGCAGAGGAAAAGGAGGCTTCGGCCACACCGGTAAATAGTATTTAAATTTTACAAATATGAATATAATAATTCCAATGGCAGGGATAGGCAAAAGAATGCGCCCTCATACTTATTCTATACCAAAACCCTTGTTAAAAGTTGCTGGTAAAACAATTGTTCAAAGGTTAATTGAAGAACTGGTAAAATCTATTAATAAGAGTATTGATAATATAGGTTTTGTAATTGGAGAATTCGGAGAAGAAGTTGAAAAAGAGTTACTTAATATAGCAGATAAAGTACATGCAAAAGGTAAAATATATTATCAAAAGGAAGCTCTTGGTACAGGCCATGCAGTATATTGTGCAAATGAACTGTTAAAGGATGAAGTTATTATTGCTTTTGCAGATACATTATTTAAGGCAAGTTTTAAAATAAAGGATAAAAGTGATGCTATGATTTGGGTTCACGAGGTTGAAGATCCTGGTAATTTTGGAGTAATTCAAACAAATGAGAGTAATCTGGTAACAAATTTTATTGAAAAGCCAAAAGATAAAGTTTCAAATAAAGCGATCATTGGTATTTATTATTTCAGAAGAGGAGATTTACTGAATAATGAAATAAAGAAAATAATTGAAAATAATATTATAATTGACGGGGAATACCAGCTGACGACAGTTTTAGAAAACATGAAAAATACTGGTACAGCATTTTCTTTTAATAAAGTTGAGGAGTGGTGGGATTGTGGAAATAAAAATAACTTTATCAATACAAATTCAAGAATTTTGGAGTATATGAATAAAGATAAATTAATTAATAGTAGTTGTGAGGTTAAGGATTCAAAAATTATTGCTCCCTGTTATATTGGTAAAAATACCAGAATACTTAATTGCATAATAGGACCGTATGTATCCATTGAGGATAATACGCTGATACAAAAATCTATAATATCAAATTCAATAGTATATAATAATTCAAAAATTTATGGCATTATAGCTTCTAATTCCATTATAGGAAGTTCGGTAGAATATATAAAAAATGACGAGGAACTTAATCTGGGGGATTTTAGTTTTCATAAGGCTAATGGTTAGATTTATGAGGTTAGGAAAGAGATATAAATATTGGTGTTTTATATTCGTTATTCCTGTATGCATTTCATGTAATTATAAGATATATAAGGAAAGGAATTTAAAACCTGAAGTAAAATATAATTCAGAAAATTATGATAATGAATTTTATTATGCATTTACAAGTGCAACTAAAAACGCTATATTCAGAAATTATAAGGAGGCAATAAGAGATTTTAATGAATGTTTAAAATATAAAAGAAACAGCGCTGCAATACATTATCAATTATCAAATATTTATTTAGGATTAGGAAATATAAATTTAGCAGGGAATTATGCAGATAGCGCGGTTATTTACGACAGAGATGAGAATAAGTGGTACCTTATACATTTGGCAAATATTTACAATATTAGAAAGGAAACAGACAGCACAATATATTATTATGAAAAAGCATTGAAGTATGATCCTAACAATATAGATTTAAAATATAAACTTGCATTATTATATGAAGACAATGAAAATTATAATAAGGCAATTACCTTAATTAAGGAATGTGAAAATATTATTGGCGTAAGCGATAGGATATATGTGTCTAAACATCAGATATATAGTAAATTAGGGATGGAGGAGGAGGCAATAAATGAATTGCAATTGGCTATAAAGTATTATCCGGAGAATTATAATTTGATAGGATTATTGGCAGAGTATTACGCTGATATTAATAATTATAATCTTGCTGATAAGTATTACAATATACTTTTAAATAATGATTCAGGTAATATTAAGGCTCAAATATCCTATGCTGAATTTCTAAGAGAAACTAATCAGTATGAAAAGGCATTTGATTATTACAAAATAGTAATAGAAAATGAAGAAATTAATGTTGATTTTAAAATAGGATTGATTATTGAGTTTATCAAGGATGATTCTTTGTATGAAAATTATAGTAAACATGTTGAGAGGCTTATTAAAGAATTGAAAAGCAGATATATAGACAATATAAAAGTACGAACTTTATGTGCAGATTTTTTTATTAGAAGTAACGAATTGGAATTGGCTAAAGAAGAATTGAATTTTGTTTTAAAAACAGAAAGAGAGAATTATTTAATATGGGAGCAATTATTATATATTGAAAATTCGCTTGGAAATTATGATACTGTTATTAGTATTAGCAACAGGGCAATTGCAATATTTGAAGACAGAGCAATTTTTTATTTGTTTAATGGAATAGCTATGATACAGAAAGGAGACAATAAAGCTGCGGTTGAAATTCTGGAAAGAGGAGTAAAGTATGGTGAAAACAATGAACAGAAGATACAGTTTTATAATTTTTTGGCTGAGGCATATAGGAATTTGAAAGATTTCAAAAAGTCTGATAATTCTTTTGAGAGGGTATTGGAAATCGATCCAAATAATTTATTAGTGAGAAATAATTATAGTTATTATTTAGCTATACGTGAAGAAAATTTGGGAAAGGCCGAGGAGTTAAGCAAACTAACAGTTGAAATGGAGCCTAAGAATTCCACCTATTTAGATACATATGGCTGGATATTATTTAAAATGGGGGAAAATATTAAAGCGAAAAAATATATAGAAAGGGCAATAAAAAATGGAGGGCATAGGAATAGCGAAATACTTGAGCACTATGGTGATATATTATATGATTTATCCGATATGGAAAGTGCTGTATATTATTGGAGTGAAGCGGAAAAATATACGGATGATAAGTCTGAGATTGTTGAAAAGATTAAACGAGCAGAAAAAAGGAAAAGTAATTCATATTAAAGGTTGAAAAGGTTATTAAAATATTCTTACAATTTTAAATACTGTTTTATAATTGTAATTGTAAATTTGATTATTGGCGAGAATTATTGTCAGAAAAAGTCAGAATTAAGGAATTTACAACTTAAGGCAAAAGAGGAATTAGAATACACAAATAAAATTCTGGAAGAAACCAGGGAAAGGAAGATAGCATCATTAGACGAACTGAATATATTAGAATATAGAATTGTAATACGAAGAAATAATATACAGAGATTAAATAGGGAAATAGTTAATATTGAGAAGAATATAGAGGCAAATAAGGATTTAATTACATCACTTGAAAATGATTTGGAAAGAGTTAAAAATGATTATGCAAAAATTATTTTAAATACATATAAAAAAAGAGAAAAGAATATATTATTAATGTTTTTATTAGCATCTGAAAGTTTTAACCAGGCATATAAGAGAATCAAATATGTTCAGAATTATTCGAATTATAAGAGACAACAGGCTAAGCTGATAGCAGCTTTTAAAAAGATAATAGATCAAAAGATTAAAAAATTAAATGAGGATAGAGCTGAAAAGAAGAAGCTTTTGAAAGAGAAGGCCATAGAGAGAAGTAATATCTTACGGGAAAGATCAGAAAAGGAGTTATTGGTTAAGGAATTAAAAAAGAGAGAAGAAGAGTTACTTATGGAAATTGAAGAGAAGAAAAAAACCGCTGAAAAAATTAAAAAAGAGCTGGAAAGATTCATTGAAAGTGAGAGAAGAGGGAAGGGAAGTTTATATAGTAGACTAACACCTGAAGAAATACTTATTTCAGATGATTTTGAAAGAAATAGAGGAAAGTTACCATGGCCCACAAAATATGGAATAGTAACGGGTAAATATGGTAAACATGCACATCCGGTTCTGCCAAATATTATGCAAATAAATGACGGAATAGATATTTCAACTGTAAGAAATGCGCAGGTTAGAGCAATTTTTAATGGAGAAGTATCACGTGTTTTCTCAATACCCGGAGAAAATTATACAGTAATTATTAAGCATGGGAATTTTTTTAGTTTATACCATAATTTGATAAATATTAAGGTAGCTTCGGGAAATATTGTTAATACAAAAGAAATAATAGGAAGTGTATTTACTGACGAAAGGACAAATCAAACAATTTTGCACTTTCAAATATGGAAAGAATTAAACAAAAATGATCCGGTGATGTGGCTAAGCAATTAGAAAAGTGATAATATAAATAAAATGCGAATTATTTTAGTAAATTAGTATTTTAATTGATTAATTTAGTAACATAATTAGATAATTATAAGTATAAAAGGGGGAATAAGCGTAAATTTGTTGAAAATACTGTAATTGATGGAAAAACATTATAAACTGGAATCGAAAATTGAAAATTTGAGAAAAGTTGAAAAGCTTGTTGATGATTTGTCGACAGAATATAATATAAGTGCTGATATATATGGAAATATATTAATTGCAGCATTAGAGGCTGCTAATAATGCAATTTTACATGGAAACAAACTGGATGAAAATAAAGTGGTGAATATTAATATAGTGAAAGATGAAAAGAGTCTGAAAATTCGGGTAGATGATGAGGGAGACGGTTTTGATTACAAGAATGTACCTGATCCTACTGCACCGGAAAATATTCAAAATATCAATGGAAGAGGTATATTTTTAATGGAAAAATTGTCCGATAGTCTTGAGTATTCAAGAAATGGAGCGACTGTTGAATTAGAATTTAATTTAAAGTAAATAATTGAATGTAGATTTTATTTATAAGGATACAGAATCAGGATTAATAGATAAAAAAGAATATAACAGATTAATTGAAGTTATAATTGATAGAGAAGGATACAGAAAAGGAAGAATAAGTATAATTTTCACATCTGATATTACCCTCCAAAAACTAAATAAAAAATTTCTGGGAAAAGATTATTTAACTGATATTATGGTATTTGGTAATTCATTTAAAAATACAATATCGGGTGAAGTATATATTAGTATAGATAGAATAAAGGAAAATAGTATAAAGTATTCGAAAGGAAAGTTTAATAGTGAACTAAAAAGAGTAATTATACATGGTATTCTGCATTTAATAGGATATGATGATAAAAATGTAGAGGATAAAGAAAATATGACAAATAAGGAAGAGCAATATTTAAAGCTCTGAGAGTTATGAATAGAAATATATTTTGTGATTATGATATAATAGTTGTGGGAGCCGGGCATGCCGGCTGTGAAGCAGCATGTGCGGGAGCTAATATGGGCTCAAAGGTATTATTGATAACTATAGATATGACAAAAATAGCACAGATGTCATGTAATCCCGCTATGGGAGGAATAGCAAAGGGACAGATTATTAGAGAAGTTGATGCTCTTGGAGGATATTCAGGGATAGTAACTGATAAAAGTATGATCCAATTCAGAATGTTAAATAAATCAAAAGGTCCTGCAATGTGGAGTCCGAGAGCGCAATGCGACAGGATGATGTATTCATTGGAATGGAGAAGAATTTTAGAGAAGAATAGAAAAATTGATATGTGGCAGGATGCTGTAAGGAGACTTATTATTAAAAATAATAAGATTGCAGGAGTAGTAACAAATAGTAATGTAAAATTTTATTCAAAAAGCGTTATTCTGGCTGGTGGTACTTTTGAAAACGGACTAATGTATATTGGAAAAGTAAAAATAAAGGGAGGAAGAATTTCTGAGCCTGTTTCTTCAGGAATTTCGAAGCAATTAAAGGAAATAGGATTTGAAGTATGCAGAATGAAAACAGGTACACCAGCAAGATTAGATGGAAGAACAATAAATTTCCAGGTAATGGAAGAACAGAAAGGCGATAAGGAGGGAGGAGCTTTTTCTTATTTATCGAAAAGTAAAATTGTTACAAAGGCTAATTGCTATATTACTTATACAAACCATGATACACATGCGATTTTGAAAAAAGGATTTAAAGATTCTCCGTTGTTTAGCGGAATTATAAAGGGAATTGGACCGAGATATTGCCCAAGTATTGAAGGTAAAATTGTAACATTCTCAGACAAAGAAAGACATCAGCTTTTTATAGAACCTGAGGGTAATAAAAACATTGAATATTATATTAATGGATTTTCATCATCTTTGCCAATAAACATCCAGTATGATGCGTTAAAAACAATTAAGGGCTTGGAAAATGTTAAAATATTCAGGCCAGGTTATGCCATAGAATATGATTATTATCCTCCCAAACAGCTGGGTTACACTTTGGAAACCAGAAGAGTTAGCGGACTTTATTTTGCAGGACAGGTAAACGGGACTACCGGTTATGAGGAGGCAGCAGCTCAAGGTATTATTTGCGGAATTAATGCACATTTGAAGAACAATGGAAAGGGAAATTTTGTTTTGAAGAGAGATGAGGCATATATTGGTGTTTTAATTGATGATTTAATAAATAAAGGAGTTGACGAACCATACAGAATGTTTACATCAAGAGCGGAATACAGAATTTTATTAAGGCAGGATAATGCGGATGAGCGACTAACGGAAAAATCATACAAAATTGGCCTTGCCAAAGCTGGAAGATTAAATAGACTTATATATAAACGGGGAAAAAAGAATGAAATAATAAAGTTTGTAAAGAAATACAGCACAAATCCTGATGAGATAAACAGGCTTTTGGAAAAAAGAAAGACATCAACTATAAATCAGAAGACAAAATTGTATAGTATTTTATTAAGGCCGCAAATAAATATTAGTGATTTAATAAATTATGTAAAGGAACTTAAATTTTTAGTTGAGAATTATAAGGAAGATGCAAGGGAAATATTAGAGTTGGCTGAAACAGAAATAAAATATGAAGGATATATAAAAAGAGAAAAGGAACAGGCAATAAAATTAAGAAGGCTGGAAAGTATTAAAATTAGTGAAGGGATTGATTATAACAAATTGAAATCAATATCAACAGAAGGAAGACAGAAATTAAGCAAAATAAAGCCGGAAACAATAGGACAGGCATTAAGAATATCAGGAGTATCACCTGCAGATATAAATGTACTTCTTATTCATATGGGAAGATAAAGTTCCACGTGGAACATTTAATCAAAACTATGATCATTTATGTTCCACGTGGAACACTTTTCAATTAATTATTACTGAAATTTACCGATTATTAAAACTAGGTTTAGAGCTTGATTAGGAAAAAACTAAAGGACATTGTGGCCGTTTTACCAGGGAAGCCAGGGGTTTATCAATTCCTTGATAAGTCCGGAAATATTATATATATAGGCAAAGCAAAGGATTTAAGAAAAAGAGTTAAATCATATTTTACTTTATCTAAAGATGAGAATTATAAGACAAACGTTTTAATAAGTAAAATTAATGATATAAAATATGTTATAGTTGAGAATGAATCCGATGCTTTATTATTGGAAAATAATTTAATAAAAAAACATTTACCTAAATATAATGTACTGCTAAAAGACGATAAGACATTTCCCTGGATATGCATAAAAAAGGAAAGATTCCCAAGAGTTTATTTAACAAGAAAAATAGATAAAGACGGATCCGAATATTTTGGTCCATATACTTCATCAATGATGATAAGGACATTGCTGGATTTAGTAAGACAATTATATAGTCTGCGAAACTGTAATTATAACTTAACTAAGGAAAATATTAAAAAGAGGAAATATAAAATATGCCTGGAATATCATTTAGGGAATTGTAAGGGCCCTTGCGAAAATCTTCAATCAGAGGAAGATTATAATAATACAATTAAACAAATTAAGCAGATATTAAAAGGAAATTTGCAAAATGTGCTGATTTATTTGAAAGATTTAATGAATCAATTTGCTTCAAATTATAAATTTGAAGAAGCGGAATTGATAAAAAGGAAAATGGAAATTCTTGAAAAGTTTAAAAGCAAATCAACCATAGTAAATCCGAATATAAACAATGTTGATGTTTTTTCTATTATTGATGAGGGCAATACTTCATATGTAAATTATTTCAAAGTTATAAATGGAGCAATAATACAATCTCATAATGTTGAAATAATAAAACGTATTGAGGAGGACAGGAAAGAATTATTTGCATTAGCGATCGTTCAAACCAGGGAAAGGTTTGAGAGCGATTCATCTTTAATTATTGTTCCTTTTAAACTAAATGAGAGTTTTGGTAATGCCAGAATTATTATTCCACAAAAGGGAGATAAAAAGAGATTATTGGATTTATCTATGAGAAATGCCAGAAACTATCAGCGTGAAAGAAATGAACAAAAAGAAAATGCCAAAACTGATACTAAAACAGACAGAATATTACTAAAGATTAAACAGGATTTAAGACTAAAAGAAACTCCTTATCATATTGAATGTTTTGATAGTTCTAATATTCAAGGATATAATCCAGTAGCATCTTGCGTTGTTTTTAAAAATGCCAGGCCAAGCAAAAAGGAATACCGGCATTTTAATGTTAAAACCTTTAAGGGAATTAATGATGTTGCTTCAACTGAAGAAGTAGTATATAGAAGATATAAACGCCTGAGGGACGAGAATCAATCTCTGCCACAATTAGTAATTGTTGACGGGGGAAAAGGACAATTAAATGCTGCATTAAAAAGTATAGAAAAGCTGAATCTTAAGGGTAAGATAGCATTAATTGGAATCGCAAAGCGACTTGAAAATATATTTTTTCCAAAAGATCCAATTCCTCTTTATCTTAATAAAAATTCAGAAAGTTTAAAATTAATTCAAAGTATTAGAAATGAAGCTCATCGATTTGGAATTACTTTCCATAGAAATAAAAGATTAAAATCCGCACTTAATTCCGAAATAGAAAATATTCCGGGAATTGGTAGTAAAACCATTAAAACGTTATTTGAATACTTTGGGGATATAAAATCAATTAAAAAGGCGAATCGGGATCAATTAGTTGATGTTATAGGAAGGAAAAAGGCAGAAATTTTGTTAAATGCATTTCAACATAGGGAGATTCGCTAATCATGATATTAAAAATATGCTACTTCACTTGAATATTCCTACTTAATTGCATCTAAACAATTGATTATAAACATCTTCTGAAATGATAAATCGTTAATCGGTATTCGTTATTTAAAATATTATTAGACTGCTACTGCCCATGAATTTCCCCGCATATAGAAAGGGCTGGCAAATCCTTTCATGTAAGCGATGTATATTAGTTTACCGAATTAATAATTTAAGCGAAAGGGCAAAGTTATTATGAAGTTCTTAAAGTAACGAAATCAATAAGGCTAATTAATGATTCTTTTATGTCGGAATCAGGATAATCCTGTATTACATCCAATGCCTTATTTTTATATTCAATCATCCTGTCAGTTGAATATTCAATTCCACCGCTTCTTTTTACATAATCAATTACTTCTTTTATATTCCTTGACTTTTTACGGTTGTTTTTAACTAAATTAAGTATTCTTTTACTCTCAGAATTATTATTTGATAAGGCATAGATTAGAGGAAGCGTTAATTTTTTTTCCTTTATGTCATTTCCGACGGGTTTTCCAATTATACTCTTATGCTGGTAATCAAATAAGTCATCTTTGATTTGAAATGCCATTCCGATATATTCTCCAAACTGCCACATTTTTTCTACAGTTTCATCATCAGAGTTTACGGATTTAGCTCCACAGGCAGTACAGGAAGCTATTAATGCAGCAGTTTTTTTTCTAATGATTTCATAATATTGTTCTTCGGTGATATTTAATTTCCTTGATTTCTGTATTTGCAGTAGTTCTCCTTCGCTCATCTCTTTAACAGCTTTTGATACAATTCTTAACAACTCATACTCTTTGTTATCCACAGCTAATAACATACCTCTTGACAATAAGTAGTCGCCAAGGAGAACCGCTATTTTGGATTTCCATATTGCATTAATTGACAGGAAGCCTCGTCTTTCATGTGATTCATCTACTACATCATCATGAATAAGTGAAGCAGTATGCAAAATTTCAATTAGCGAAGCAGCAATATATGTTGAGGAATTTATATCTCCTAATAATTTAGCAGTAAGAATAACAAACATAGGCCGCATTTGTTTGCCCTTTCTGCGAAGTATATAATTAGTGACAATATTAATTAACGGGACTTTGCTTTGAATTAAAGTCTTTAACTTTGTTTCAAAGTATTTTAATTCAGGGGCTATTAATGTCTTTATAGTTTTGATATATGATATATTTATTGCGTATATGTTCCAAATTTAATAATTATAATACATATATATTTATATATTTGTATAGATAATTAAAAACATGCGGGATATATAAATGAAATTCACTGAACTTACAGCAGAACAAGCTGACAGGGCAGCAAATATTTTAAAAGCTTTAGCACATCCAATAAGAATATCAATATTAGATTATCTGGACGAAGGTAAGAAATTGAATGTAAAAGAAATTCATGAATTGCTGGGCATCGAACAATCAACAACATCTCATCACCTTGGCATTTTAAAGGATAAAGGAGTCCTTTCATCCAAAAGAGAAGGTAAGAATACTTACTACTATATAAAGGATGAAAATCTTAGCAAGATAATTGAATGCCTTAGTAAATGTGCTTGCAAATAGAATATTTTAATGAATAATTGAAAAGTAAGCCGGGATAAAGCAAATATTATCCCTTCTTTATATCCTTGTAGAATTACATTCCCCGGGTTAAATTTACATAGTTATATTATTAAGAATACATTCAGTAATCTAATTTATTTATAAGAATAAAATTTATTAAAAATGTCTGCTAAGAAGTTATTCCTGCTTGATGCATATACATTAATCTTTCGTGCTTATTATGCATTTATAAAGCGACCGATAATAAATTCAAAAGGACTTAACACTTCAGCAATATTTGGATTTACCACAGCCCTTGAAGAGATTATCAGAAAAGAAAAACCAACTCATATTGCAGTTGTCTTTGATCCTCCTTCACCAACATTCAGGCATAAGTTATACAAAGAGTATAAAGCAAACCGTTTGAAGACACCGGAGGATATTAAATTATCAGTTCCATACATAAAGGACATAATTAAGGGATTTAATATAAATATAGTTGAAGTTGAAAACTTTGAGGCGGATGATGTTATTGGAACATTAGCTAAGTTAGCTGAAAAAGAAGGATACATAACTTATATGATGACATCAGATAAGGATTATTCTCAGCTGGTGTCAGATACTATATTCATTTATAAGCCAAGAAGGGCAGGAGGTGAGGCTGAAATTGTCGGAACCAACGAAGTGAAAGAAATCTTTAAGGTTAAAAATCCGGAAAATGTAATTGATGTTATGGCTTTGTGGGGCGATGCTTCTGATAATATTCCCGGCGTTCCAGGTATAGGAGAAAAAACTGCCAAAAGTCTCATAGAGAAATATGTAACATTGGAAGAAGTCTATAATCATTTAGGAGAATTAAAGGGAAAGATAAAAGAGAATATTTTAAAATATAAAGAACAAGCAGAATTATCGAAACAACTGGTCACAATTTCACTGGATGTCCCTATTGATTTGGATTTAAATGCATTAGAGTTGAGAGAGCTGAATAATAACTTGTTAGCAGATGTTTTTGCTGAGCTTGAATTCCGTACACTTGCCTCAAGAATAATTACAGATGAAGGTTTAAGGGTGCAAAAACCTGAAGTAATTCAAGGGGAGTTGTTTGAAAATCAAGCAATTGCAAAATCCTATTCAAATACTGAAGGTGTTAATAATATTAAAACTACTAAACATAACTATCACTTAACCGATACGAAGAGTAAAAGGCAAAGTTTAATATCACAGTTATCTGAATTAAAGGAATTAAGTTTTGATACTGAAACTACAAGTCTTGATATACTTAAAGCTGAGCTTGTGGGTCTGGCTTTTTGTTTTAAGTCGTATGAAGCATACTATGTTCCGGTTCCTCCAAATAAAAAAGAAGCTCAGGATGTGTTAAATGAATTTAAACATATTTTCACAAATGATAAAATTAAAAAGATAGGACAAAATATTAAATATGATATTCGGGTTTTAAATAATTATGATATAGAAGTTAAGGGGAATTTATTTGATACAATGATTTCACATTATTTGATTGAACCTGAACTTAAACATAATCTTGAATATTTAGCTGAATGCTATTTAAACTATACTCCAATATCAATTGAAGAACTAATCGGGAAGAAGGGAAAAAATCAACAGAGCATGAGCACAGTAGATTTAGAAACAATATGTGAATATGCCGGAGAGGATGCAGATTTAACCTGGCAATTATATAAAATCCTTGAAAATGAATTGAAAGACAATGGACTATTAGAATTATCGGAAAAGATTGAAATGCCTTTGATTAGAGTATTGTCGGATATGGAAAAATCCGGTTTCAGATTAAATACGGATAATCTACATAAATATACTAAAGTACTGAGAGATCTAATTATAGGAATTGAAAAGGAAATTATTGATCTGGCAGGTATTGAATTTAATATTTCTTCACCTAAGCAGCTTGGAGTTGTATTATTTGAAAACCTTAAGATTGCAGGTAATGCACGGAAAACAAAAACAAAACAATATTCAACAAGTGAGGAGGTTTTAATAAGACTAAAAGACAAGCATGATATAGTTGCAAAGGTTTTAGATTATAGGGCTTTAAAAAAGTTATTATCAACATATGTTGAGGCATTGCCCAGGTTGATTAATGAAAAAACCGGTAAAGTGCATACATCTTTTGAGCAGGCCTGGGTAGCAACCGGAAGACTTAGCTCTAAAAATCCAAACCTTCAGAATATACCAATCAGAGAAGAAAGAGGTAGAGAAATAAGAAAGTCTTTTATTGCATCAAATAAGGACTATGTTTTAATGTCAGCAGATTATTCACAGATTGAACTCAGATTAATGGCGCATTTAAGCGGTGATGAAAATATGATCGAAGCTTTTATTAATGGTGAAGATATTCATTCTGCAACAGCTGTAAAAATTAATAATGTTACATTAGACCAGGTTACACAAGAAATGAGAAGAAAAGCTAAAACTGCAAACTTTGGTATTATTTATGGTATATCGGCGTTTGGGCTATCCCAGAGACTCAACATTTCACGAAAGGAAGCTAAAGAATTAATTGATAGTTACTTTAATACATATAAAAAAGTAAAAGATTATATGGATAATTCAATTAATATCGGAAAGAATAAAGGGTATGTTGAAACAATATTTGGACGTAGGCGATATCTCAAGGATATTAATTCTTCAAATGCTTTTATTAGAGGAATAGCTGAACGAAATGCAATAAATGCACCCCTGCAGGGTTCGGCTGCTGATATTATTAAATTAGCCATGGTAAACATACATAAACAGTTATGTAATAGATTTAAAACCAAAATGATACTCCAGGTCCATGATGAATTAATATTTGATATGTATAGAGCTGAATCAGACGAGATAAAAAGTATTGTAAAAGATGAAATGGTAAATGCAGTTAAATTAAAAGTACCATTAGTTATAGATATAGGAATTGGAGAAAATTGGCTGGAGGCACATTAGTATATAAAGTATAAATACTATTAAAATGATTTGCTGTATTTGATTTCGATGACCTGCTAACTAAACCATTTCGATAAAATATTCCTGACCGTTTCAATTCTAACAGGTTTTATTATGTAATCATTCATACCTGATGAGATTGCTTCTGACTGGCTTTGCTTACTTGCAGTCGCAGTCATAGCTATTATTGGAGTCTGGTAACCCATCCCTCGAATATCTACTGTTGCTTGAATCCCATCTTTATTTGGCATTACTAAATCCATAAAAATTACATCGTATGGTTTCTTTTTGAAATTTTCGACAGCTTCTTTACCGTCATTTACGATATCAACTTTAAAACCAAGATTACTAAAAATTGTTTCTGCAACTTTTTGATTAATTATATTATCCTCAGCTACCAGTATGGATAAATCTGTTTTGATTTTCTTTACTTCCTGCTCTTCTATTCTTTTAATGTTTGGAAATGTATCATACAAATAGCTTATTAAAATATTATGTTCAAAGGGTTGAATTAAATAATAATCTATTCCCTCACGTTTTGCCTGGATATAATTATCTATTTTGTGATTTGAGCTAATTATAAAGAAGATAAAAGAGTCTGTAAGATTAGCTTCTTTTAATTTATGAGCAATTTCAAAGCCATCATATTTAGGCTCATCAAGAATGAATATAATTTGGTGGTTTTCTTTGTTAGCTTTCAATATATTTTTTAGGTCGTTGAATTTATTAATTTGATAATTAGCTGACTTAATATTTATTTCAGTCCGCTTAAAAAAATTGAGAAGTCTTATTTTATCATCAATATTTTGGCTTAAAATCAATGCATTAACTTGATTAAAATCAGTGATATTATCAAAATAGAAGTTTTTCTTAAGTTTTTCATTGGAAAACACTTCAAGAGTGAAACTAAACTTTGAACCGGGAAATTTTTTCTTGGTAGATAATGATGACGGACTTTCCACCCATATTTCTCCATGCATTAAATTTACCAGTTGTTTGGATATTGTAGTCCCTAATCCGGTACCCCCGTACTTTCTGGATGTTGAATCTTCTGCCTGAGTAAATGAGCTGAATATACTTTCAATCTGTTTCTCGGGTATGCCAACTCCCGTATCTTCAACATAGAATAGCAAAGTTAAGTTGCCCGCATACTCTTCTTCCAGTTCCACGCCGACTGCAATTTCTCCTTCATGCGTGAATTTTAAAGCATTACTAATAAGATTAGATAAGACTTGTCTTAGCCTGAAGGAATCACCTATAATATTGTCAGGAACATCAGGATTTATATTAACTGAGAGCTTTAGTTTCTTTTCTTCGATTATTGGGCGGAATAAATCCAGTGATAATTTTATTTCTTCTCTTAATTTAAAGGGAATTTCTTCCAGTTGCATTTTCCCGGCCTCTATCTTGGAAAAATCAAGTATATCATCTATAATATTAAGTAATAAATCAGCTGATTTCTTAATAATATCGATATTTTCTTTTTGAGAAGGACTAAGGTTCTTTTGATCAAGCGCATCTGTCATACCAATTATTCCATTCATGGGAGTTCTGATTTCATGACTCATTTGAGCCAGAAATTCAGATTTGGCGGTATTTGCAGCAACTGCATATTTTCTTGATTTCTCAACAGATGTAATGTCGATAAATGCTTCCAGAAAGATAATTTCACCGTCCAGCGGAAAAGGAACCTCCTTTTTGTAAACTACAACCTCATTTCCTTCTCTCTGGTAAAGGATAAATTGATTTGAATCATATGCTGATACTGAGTCTTCATCTGCAAGGTAAGTTTTTGATAACAGGAACTTGTCAGATATTCCTTTACCGATAACATATTTCTTATCTTTTATCAGTAGCAGCTCTTGAGCAGTTTTATTTATACTTATTACTTTTCTATCACTATCAAGAGTTATTAGAGCTATTGGAAGGTTATCGATAATTGAATCAAGTCTTTTAAGTTCTTTATTTATTTTATGTTCAGCATATAATTTTTTTCTTATTATATGTAATAAGATAAATAACGATGTGAAAAGAATTACGAGACTTAGGCTGCCAGCAAAAAATATCTTTTTTATAATATAATTAAGGATTACCGTATTATTTAATGAAAATACAATACCAAAGTCTTGTCTTAATATACTAACAGGGTAATAAATTGAAATAAGTATTTCTTTTTTGTCATTAACAAATGCAATATGTTTTTTAAAACCCTTTTTCCCTTTGTTCAGATTTGATGAAATTCCTTCAAGCTCTGTAAATTCAACATCTGCACTAATATTTTTTGACAATACTTTTCCGTCTTTGTCAATAATCCACTGCCATAAAGTATTGTCTAAATGAAATTTTTCAAGAACAGTATTTATATATTTATTAAAGTCAACTGCAACAATAACATTGCCGTATACAATATTATCTTTAAAAACCGGAAGGTAAAAATGGTATGTATGGTCTTTTATTTTGATAGTATCCCGGTCTTCTAATATTCTTTGGCGCTGTGCAATATAATAGTCAATTATGAAATTATCTTTATTATCCTTAAATACATTAAGTACATTTTTATTTTTATCATATATATAAATGTTTTTTATAAGATAATCATAAGTGGAATAAAACAATTTTAGCTTCCTCATTCCACTTTCTTTAATATCAGCGCTATTGAAAATTTCAGCAATATCATCGCTGAATAATATTTTATTTATATCACTTTCAAATTCGGATACTACATATTCTATTTCATTTCCTGCTTTTTTAGCCTGCTCAAAAAGGATATTTTTCTGATATGATATTTGTCTGAGATAAATGTCTCGATAGAAAAAAATATTTATAGCAATTACACCAATAGCTATTATTGAGAGATAGGTATATAGCTTTTTCATTATTAGTAATTAATAATCACTGAAGAAATTTTATCAAAAGGAAAATAAATCTAAAACAATTATGAAAGATATAAAAGAATATTATAAATTTTTCTCTTTTCCCATATTAATAATTTATTATTCTATCCGGTACTTACTTTTATCTTCATTTAAGATATTGATATAGCTTTTATATCTTGATAAGCTTAATTTCCCCTTCTCTACTGCTTTTTTAACTTCACAGTCAGGTTCATGCGTATGACTGCAATTATAATATTGACAATATTTTGATAGTTTAAAAATTTCAGGGAAAAAAAGACCAATTTCATTTTTTTTAAAATCAATAAGTCCGAATCCTTTAATGCCCGGAGTGTCAATAATATAACCTCCGTTTTCTAACTGATACATTTCAGAATATGCTGTAGTATGTTTACCTATTTTATGATATGAGGATATTTCTGCAACTTTTGTATTTAGTTTTTTGTCTATTGCATTGATCAGAGCAGATTTACCTACTCCCGAATTACCCGAAATCACACTTATTTTATTTTTCATAAGGTTTCTTACCTGATCAATGTTAGTTCCCTTAACGGCTGATATTTCGTAGCATTTATACCCTGCATTTATATAATCTTTTTTAACTGTACTTAGTTTTACTAATACATTTTTGTTATAGAGATCAATTTTATTTATCAATATTATTGCAGGTATATGATAAGCTTCTGAAGTAACTAAGAATCTATCAACAAATTCAAGAGGTGTTTTAGGAAATTCGAGTGTAAACATCAAAAATGCCTGATCAATATTAGATGCAATCAAGTGAGCTTCTTTGGAAAAATTTGGCGCTTTCCGTATAATATAGTTTTTCCTTTTTTTAATATTGGTAATTATTCCAATATCCCTGTTGTCTGCAATAACCTTATAATTTACAATATCTCCAACTGTTACAGGATTTGTGGTGGTTATACCTTTAATTCGGAATTTACCCTTGATTTTGCATTTGATAATTTTATTACCGGTCTTAACAGTATGCCAGCTGCCAGTTGATTTTATTATTAAACCTTCCTCCAAATTATTATATTAGAATTTTATATAATTATATTAGACAGGAAATAAAAAGCATATTTACTACTTTTATCTTAATAAATAAAAAAATGATAAAGCAAATAATTTCATATAACACGAATGGTATACGGGCTGCTATAAACAAAGGTTTTAACAAATGGATAAAAGAAACTTCTCCCGATATCTTATGTATACAGGAAACAAAAATACAATCCGGGCAGATAGATCAGGTGATTTATGAAAAACTGGGATATAATGATTATTGGTATTCAGCAAAAAAGAAAGGTTATAGCGGAACAGCTATATTAACAAAAGATAAGCCGGGATTATTGCTTAGCGGAATGCAAATTGAAAAATATGATATCGAAGGACGGCTGATCAGGGCGGATTATAATGATATAACATTATTATGCGCGTACATTCCATCAGGTACTATGGGTGGTATACGGCAGGCTTTTAAGATGGAGTTTTTAAAGGATTTTCATAAATATATTGATAATTTAAAGAAAACAAATCCAAATATTATTATATCGGGAGATTTTAATATCTGTCATAAACCTGTTGATATAAACCATCCTGAAAAGCATAAGAAATCGTCCGGGTTTTTACCTGAAGAAAGAGAGTGGATGGATAATTTCTTAAAAAGTGGATTCATAGATACTTTTAGGGAATTCAATAAAGAATCTGAACAATATTCGTGGTGGAGCTACAGGGCTAATGCCAGGGCGAAGAATTTAGGATGGCGTATTGATTATAATATGATATCAGAATCTTTAAGAACAAGATTAAAAGGCGCAGGTATTTTAAATAGTGTAAATAGTTCTGATCATTGTCCTGTATATGTAGAGATAGATTTTTAATCACTTCTGTCATTCAAACAGATAATGCAATTATCAGAGTAAAATTATTATTACTTTAATATGAGCGGACTCTTTGTCGGACTAAATACAATTGATATACAATTTCTGGTAAATGAATATCCGGAATCAAACACTAAAACTATAGTAAGTCGTAATGGAGTTTATTTAGGAGGTCCGGCAACGAATGCAGCTATTACATTTTCAAAACTGGGGGGAGAGTCAACTTTGCTGACATCTATCGGAAATCACTTTTTATCAAAATATTCAGTTGATAAGCTGGGGGAGTTTAATATTAAATTGCTTGATAT
>CBFCXR010000006.1:0-37299 GCA_965602045.1 uncultured Bacteroidales bacterium
GATATTGGTTGTGCAAAATCTATAACATGTTTGCCTGTTATTTCTTTATCGCACAGGATAACAAGACGCTCCAGCACATTTCGGAATTCACGTATATTACCGGTCCACTTGATTTTTTGAAGTTCACCAATTGCATCTTCCCGGATTACAACTTTTTGACGTCCATACTCACTGCAAATTTGTTCATTAAAGAAATCGGTTAATAAAGGAATATCTTCCAGCCTTTCATTCAATGCGGGAACATGAATTAAAATCACACTTATCCTGTGATATAAATCTTCCCTGAAAGTTTTTTTATCTATTTCTTCCTTCAGATTTTTATTTGTGGCAGCAATAATTCTCACATCAACATTAATATCTTTATCACTCCCTACCCTGGTAATTTTACTTTCTTGCAACGCTCTTAAAACTTTGGCCTGAGCAGCGAGACTCATATCGCCTATTTCGTCAAGAAAAATTGTCCCTCCGTTTGCCTGTTCAAATTTACCTTTTCTTTGTTTATGGGCAGAAGTGAATGCTCCCTTTTCATGACCAAAAAGTTCACTTTCAATCAGCTCAGAGGGAATAGCAGCACAATTGACTTCTATAAATGGCTGGGAGGCCCTCTCGCTTTTTTCATGCAGCCATCTTGCAACAAGTTCCTTACCTGTTCCGTTACTACCTGTTATTAAAATCCTGGCATCTGTTGGAGCCACTTTTTCAATCATCTCTTTTACCTTTCTTATAGCCGGTGATTCTCCAATTATATCATAAGTTTTACTTACTTTCCTTTTTAATACTTTGGTTTGTGTTACTAAATCTATCCTTTCCATAGCATTGCGTATTGAAACAAGAAGTCTGTTCAGGTCCAGGGGTTTTTCAATAAAGTCATATGCCCCTTTTTTAATTGCTTCAACCGCTGTATCTATATTACCATGACCAGATATCATTATAACCGGAATATCAGGAGACAATTCAACTAAATTTGCCAACACTTCAATTCCGTCCATCTTAGGCATTTTTATATCGCAAAGAACAACATCGAATTCATTTTTTTCAAATATATCTATTCCTTCAGGTCCATTTGTTGCTAATTTAACCTTATGATTTTCGTATTCTAGTATTTCCTGTAATGTACTCCTTATACTTTTTTCATCATCAATAACTAATATATTAGCCATGGCTTAAATGATTTATCATTAATAAGTTGTGTTTTATCGTTCCTTATGCCATACATCATGTGTTAATAATTCCGTAATCACAATAAGAAAAAAATTTTAACTTTTACGAATTACCCATTTCCAAATCTCTCTGTAATTTGTTTTCTTTCCATACATTAAAATACCCGTTCTGTAAACTTTAGCTGCAAGCCAGGTAGAACCCAGAAAAGAAAGAATTAACACAATCATTGAAGCGACAACTTCCGGCCACGGAACACCAAACGGCATTCTGGCCATCATAACAATAGGTGAAGTTAATGGAATAATTGAACACCATACTGCAATTTTTCCGCTCGGATTCATAAAAGTATTAATCATTATAAATATGCTGAATATAAGTGGTATTGTAACCGGCAACATAAACTGGTGTGTATCGGTCTCACTATCAACTGCCGCACCAATAGCTGCAAACAGGGATCCGTACAATAAATAACCACCAAGAAAATAGAAAATAAAAGCACTAATCATCACTATAAAATCAATTCCTCTTATATTATCCAGAACTCCTTCAAATTTGGCGATTTTATCGTCGGCCAACAGTTGCTTTTCATTTACAGGATTAGCACTTATGATATTCTCAGGAGTAATTTGCTTAGTATCATGTATTTCTTTTTTATTTAATAATGACTCCTGGGCAATGCTAACAATAGTAAAAGTTAATATTACCCAGACAAAAAACTGGGTAAGTCCTAATAAGCCTATCCCAATAATTTTACCCATCATTAGCTGAAAGGGCCGTACTGAAGATACAATTATTTCAATTATCCTGCTGGTTTTTTCCTCAATTACACCTCTCATAACCTGGGCTCCGAAAAAGAAAATAAAGAAGTAAATCAGGAAACCACTTATATAGCCAACTGCTCTTCTTAAATCTTTCAATCCTTTTTCTTCATATTTGCCTTTTTCCAGCTTAATTGTCTTTAATTTTATATTGGTTTTAATTGAATTCAGGACTTCAACAGGAATATTCATCTTCCTGAGTTTAATATCATGTATATATTTCTCAAGCGATTTGGTTATATGTATCTCCATACCTAAACTTGGCTCTTTCTTGGTATATAACTCAACTACTCCTGTATTAATTATATTATGAGGGATATGTAAGATTCCAAAATAATTCGAATGCTCAAGAGCTGTTTTTAATACTCTTAATGTTGTATAACCTGTATACTCAAATTTAAGATTCTTTTTATCTGAAATAACATCAAATTGCCTTAATGAATCAGGCACCGGAGTATTTTCATCACTATACTCAATAACAGCAATTATTTTCTCTTCATTATCTTCAACGGTTGCAAGCCAGGCAGGGATAATCATAAAGGCTGCAAACAGAACCGGCCCAAGAATTGTCATAATAAGAAATGCCCTTTTTCTCACCCGGGTTAAATACTCGCGTTTTATTATAAGTGCTATTTTATTCATTTGACATTATAAATCTTTATTGTAAAGAACCGCGTGATTTTTCTACAACATGAATAAAAATATCGTTCATTGTTGGCAATACCTCATTAAATGAGATTATTTGAATTTCAGAAATTAATAAAGACAGTAATTTATTATTCTCAGATAACTTATCAACTTTTATTTTAGCGTAATTAATATCCTTTTCAGTGGTATGTTCAATTAATTTATAGTTTCCATTCAAAATCTTTCTGAATTTTTCCAGGCTCCCTTTATAACCGATCTTAAAAATATTAGATTTATATGTATTCCGGATATCATTTATGTTTCCTTCAAGTATTGTTCTTGATTTATTAATCAATGTAATATGATCACACAGTTCTTCAACTGAACCCATATCATGCGTCGATACTATTATTGTAGTACCATTGTCTCTTAATGTTAGTACTTCCTTTTTAAGCAGATTTGTATTGATCGGATCAAAACCACTGAAAGGTTCGTCAAAAATCAGAAGTTTTGGTTCATGTAATATAGTAACGATAAACTGTATTTTTTGCTGCATTCCTTTGGAAAGTTCTTCAATCTTCTTATTCCACCATGACTGAATCTCAAATTTTTCAAACCAGTAGTTCAGTTTTTTTAAAGCGTCCTTCTTCGGAAATCCTTTCAGCTGTGCAAGGTATAAAGATTGCTCACCAACTTTCATTTTTTTATATAATCCTCTTTCCTCAGGCAGATAGCCGATTTGATATACATCCTTTAACTTGAGCTTACTATCGTTAAAATATAATTCTCCTTTATCAGGCGCCAGTATTTGATTTATTATTCTTAATAATGTGGTTTTTCCAGCTCCGTTTGGTCCTAATAATCCATAGATACTACCTTCCGGTATTTTTATTGATACATCATCAAGTGCTATATTATTGCCAAAACGCTTCTCTATGTTTAGTGCCTTGAAGATATCCATTTAAACAAAATAGTTTCTCATTCTTTCAAAAAAGTTTGTATCTGATCCATTAGGGTCAGGTTTGAAATTTGGCGATTCATCTAGCTTTTCCAGTAGTTTTTTTTCTTCATGTGAAAGTGACTTTGGTATCCACACATTTATACTAACAAGCAAGTCGCCATGGCGATAATTCTCCACTTCAGGTAATCCCTTGCCTTTTAATCTCAGGATTTTCCCAGGTTGTGTTCCAGGATCAATTTTTATTTTAACTTTCCCATTGACAGTTGGTATTTCAACTGCGGAACCAACTGCAGCTTGTTTAATACTTACATTTAAACTGTACAGTAAATCATTACTATCACGTATTAAATCCGGATGTTTTTCTTCCTCAATCAGTACCATTAAATCTCCATTATAACCTCCTCTCCTTGCAGCATTACCTTTCCCTGAAACAGTCATCTGCATACCTTCTGCGACTCCTGCAGGAATTTTAATGTTTATTACCTCATCTTCCTTTACAATACCTTCGCCGTGGCAATTTGTACATCTTTGCGTAATTGATTTTCCTTCTCCGTTACATGAAGGACAAACATGTGATGTTTGCATGTGCCCAAGGAGCGTCTGCGATACTTTTGTAACTTGTCCTGCCCCTCCGCAGGTTGAACATGTACTGAAAGAATTACTATCCCTTGCTCCTGTCCCACCGCATACTTTACAGGTTACATATTTATTAACCTTAAGTTTTTTCTGTACACCGGTAGATATTTCTTTAAGATTAAGTTTAACTTTTACTCTAAGGTTTGCTCCTTTGTTTATCCTCCTTGAACTTCTTCTGCTGCTTCCAAAACCACCGAATCCGCCAAAACCCAAATCGCTGAAAATATCTCCAAACTGGCTAAAAATATCATCAATGGTCATACTATATCCCTGACCTGAAGATCCTCCTAATCCGGCATGCCCAAATTGATCATATCTTGATCTTTTATTAGCATCACTTAAAACCTCATAAGCTTCAGCTGCCTCTTTAAAATTCTCCTCAGCCTGTTTATTTCCAGGATTCTTATCAGGATGATATTTTAATGCCTGCTTTCTATAAGCCTTTTTTATTTCCTCCTGAGAAGCATTATTTGATACTCCCAAAACCTCATAGTAGTCTCTTTTAGCCATTTTAATATATTATTTGCAGCTGAATTTATATTTTATATTTCAATTATCTTAAGATAATGATCTAAAATTACGATTTATTCCCCGATTACCACCTTGGAATATCTAATTACCTTCTCATTGAGAGTATAACCCTTCTCAATAACATCAACCACTTTACCTTTCAAATCTTTTTTTGGCGCTGGAATTTTAGTAATAGCCTCATGAAAGTCTATATTAAACTCCTTTTTTATTGCATTGATTTCCTTAACTCCATTTTGATTTAAAAAGTCGCTGAATTTATTATAAATTAGATTAATTCCTTCTTTAATTGCCTTAATATCTTCAGCATTACTAATTGTCTGCATACCTCTTTCAAAATCATCCATCACCGGCAAAATACTTATTAATAAGCTTTCTCCGGCAGATTTTGATAATTCCATTTTCTCTTTAAGTGTACGCTTTCTATAATTATCGAATTCTGCGGATAATCTAAGATATTTATCCTGCAAATCCCGAATTTTTTCTTCATAGGATTTTACTTTGAATTTAAAATCAGCTTTTTTAGCCGTTCCTTTATTCTTTGTTGTTTCAGATGTTTTTGCAGTTTTTGTTTTATTTGTTGTTTTACCGGACTGATAAGCTTTGCCGGCACTTTGCTTCTTTTCCTCATTAACAGGTATTACTTTTCTAACCATCTTAAACTAGTTTATATTTATAAATTATCCTTGTCAATAGCAATTCTTGCTGACAAAATACTTGCCATTTATGCTATCCAGACAAATTGACAGTGTATTGAATTTCAATTTGCAAAAATAGTAAAGAAATATAATTATAAATTAAGAATTAATGAAAAGGACTATTAATTCTGTTTAAATAATTAATCTAAAATAATTTAGAGAAATATTTAAATTTCGATAAAGGATTATGCCGGCAATTATTTTAATCAAACCTTTTAATGTCAGCTCCAATATTGTTTAAACGTTTATCAATATATTGATATCCACGGTCAATTTGATTTACGTTATGAATAATGCTAACACCATTGGCTGAAAGGGCAGCTATAAGGAGGGCTACGCCAGCACGGATATCCGGAGATGTCATAACAGTAGCACGTAACTGAATTTGATGATCTAATCCTATAACTGTTGCTCTATGGGGATCACATAGTATAATCTGAGCACCCATATCTATCAGTTTATCCACAAAAAACAGTCTGCTCTCAAACATTTTCTGATGAATCAAAACACTACCTTTAGCTTGTGTGGCCACAACAAGAATTATACTTAATAGATCCGGAGTTAAGCCTGGCCATGGGGCATCATCAATGGTCATTATCGATCCGTCAATAAAAGTTTCTATTTCATAGTGATTTTGCTGAGGAATAAATATGTCGTCATTTACCTTTTCAATCTTAATACCCAACCGGTTGAACGAACCCGGTATTATTCCCAGGTTATCGTATGATACATCCTTTATTGTTAATTCACTCCGTGTCATTGCGGCCAATCCAATAAAACTTCCTACTTCAATCATATCAGGTAAAAGCGTATGTTCACATCCTTCTAAACAAGAGACTCCTTCGATAGTCAATAAATTTGAACCAATACCTGTTATTTTTGCGCCCATCGTATTAAGCATCTTGCATAATTGCTGTATATAAGGCTCACATGCTGCATGATAAATTGTTGACTTACCCTTAGCCAATACTGCCGCCATTATAATATTTGCTGTTCCTGTAACTGAAGCTTCTTCCAGTAACATATAACATCCTTTCAGGTTTTCTGCCACTACTTTATAAAAATCTCCCTTAAAATCGTAGTTGAACCTGGCTCCCAGTTTAATAAATCCATTAATATGGGTATCTAGTCTTCTCCTTCCAATTTTATCGCCGCCTGGTTTTGGTATGTATCCTTTCCCAAATCTGGCTATCAAGGGGCCAATAATCATTAATGATCCGCGCAGGCTGGCACTTTTATTAATAAATTCATCTGTAAGAAGGTAATTTATATTAATATCATTTGCACAAAATGAATAATCGGAAGAATTCATTTTGTTTACTACAACACCTAACGATTCAAGCAAATCAATAAGATTATTAATATCTAATATATCAGGAATATTTCTAATAGTGACTTTCCCGGAGGTTAACAGTGTAGCACAAATTACCTGTAAGGCTTCATTTTTTGACCCTTGTGGTTTTATTTCACCATTAAGTCTTTTTCCTCCATTAATTTGAAAAGAACTCATTTATTATTTGTAGGCAAATAGTAAATATCTATTTTTTTCTAACAAAACGCTTTCTCTTATTTTTAGAGAGAATTTCTTTAGTATCATTAAGTTTTAAACCATCCTTTATATCAATCTTACCACCTGAAAGCACTCTTAAATCTTTAAATATTTCTTCATCGGTAACAACTTCCCTATTCCATGTCAGGTATGATTTCTTCATATGATTAGCTATGATTTTAATCAGTTGTTCTTTTTCATCGCCTTCAGGATAGTTTGAAGCAGCATCAATCAGCAGTTCAAGTGTTCGGCCGTAATGTTTATATTTGATTTCACCTGTCTTATATTCTACCCTTCTTGGTTTTTGATTCAATAATTTATATTCAGGCTTAGCATAAGGAGAGTCTATATCGAGTTTAAAATCTGACATAATAGCCAGATGATCCCATAATTTATGTTTGAAATCGCTTATATCTCTTAAATGAGGATTCATATTTCCCATAATGGAGATAACTGCAAATGCTAATTTATTTCTCTCTTCCCGGTCGTTAATAGTCATTAAAAACTCGACCAGGTTTTGGATATTTCTCCCATATTCCGGTAATACGAGCCTACTTCTGCTTGTGTTGTAATCGTAACTCATAACTTATTTTCCTACAAATCTAATTGAAAATTATTTATCTATCAATGTTTCCGCTAATTATTATTTTTGAATTGGTCCCCAATCGTGGAATAAATTCTACTCCGACTTGTAAGATGAAAATTATTTTAATATATCGTGATCTGACATTGTCGTGCTTGCTAAGCCCCGTTAAAAATTACAAACTACAATGAGTTAATAATTTTTAGTTTCGCAAATTTTAGTAATAATTGTTTTTCCTGTCTTAATTCCTGAAAAAACACACTTGCTTTTCTGTTAGTTGAATTGCCTTCAATATGTAAGATTTTACCAATCCCAAAGCGTTGATGTTCAACTTTCATGCCTACCTGAATATCATCGGGATTATCAGACTTGAAATTTGTTTGCGGACTTTTTGATTTCTCATTAGTAATAATATTTACTGAATTTCTCAACTTCCTGTACTTTTTCCCGCCAACAGATATCTGGCTTTTATCCGAAGTTTTGTCAACGTTTTTAGATAAATAGCTTTTTTGACTGTCCCAACTAAAATCTTTATCAGACTGTAAAATTCCTTCTGTATCTCTTTCTTCATGTGGCCAATCAAGGTATTCATCGTCAATGTCTTTTATAAATCTACTGGGACTAACATCAGTTGGTAATCCCCATTTAAACCTTGACTGTGCATAGGTTATTATAACTCTTTTTCTGGCTCGTGTCAGAGCAACATAAAATAATCTTCTTTCTTCTTCCAAATTCTTCTGAGAATCCAGCGACAATCTTGAGGGCAAAAGTTCTTCTTCAACTCCGGCAATATAAATTTGATTAAACTCTAATCCTTTAGCTGAATGTATAGTCATCACCACAACTTTGTTTTTATCTTCATCTTTCTCATTATCCATATTTGTAAGTAATGAAATATTTTGAAGGTAACCGTCCAGTGTGCCAAATTCTTCTTCATCATTTTCTTCGACAAATTCCCTAATACCATTTAGTAATTCTTCAATATTTTCATATTTGCTTATTTCTTCAGGAGTATTACCATTATATAAATCTTTTAAAATTCCTGCGGATGAAAATATATACTGAGCCAAATCATAAGCATTCAGGCTATCCAGTTTAGAAAGGTTACCTGAAATAATATCTGCAAATAGCTTAAGTTTAGTAATAGTTCCTTTATTAAATCCCGGATTCTGAGTATCAAGTTCAAGAATTACCTGCCAAATACTCCTGCCTGTATTATTTGCATACTCTTCAAGTTTACCAACTGTTGTTTTTCCGATCCCGCGTAAGGGATAATTAATAATTCTTTTTAATGCCTCGTTATCTTCAAGGTTAACCGTTAAACGCAAATAAGCCAATGCATCCTTAATTTCCTTTCTCTCATAGAAAGAAATGCTGCCATATATTTTATAAGGTATATTTCTTTTCCTAAGTGATTCTTCAAATATTCTTGATTGTGCATTTGTTCTATATAAAATAGCAAATTCACTGTACTTTTCCTGCTGACTTAATGCAGTATCAAGTATTGAGTTTGATACAAAGAAACCCTCCTCGGTATCAGTTAATGTTTTTACTACTTTAATTTTTTCGCCAATTTCATTATCCGACCAGACTTTTTTGTGAATCTGTCCTTTATTTTTTATTATCAAACTGTTAGCTGCTTCAACAATGGTTTTAGTTGAGCGGTAATTTTGCTCAAGTTTAAAAAGTTGATAATCAGTATAGTCATTTCTAAAGTTTAAAATGTTTTCGATCTTAGCCCCTCTGAATGAATATATACTCTGAGAATCATCACCTACTACACAAATATTTTTGTGGACTGCTGCAAGCTTATTAACTATCAGATATTGTGAATAATTAGTATCCTGGTATTCATCTACAAGGATATAATGAAAATGTTGCTGGTATTTTTGAAGAATGTCAGTAAAATCTCTGAAGAGAATATTTGTATTTAGCAATAAATCATCAAAATCCATTGCATTTGACTTTTTACAGCGAGAACTATAAATTCTGAAAATGTCCGCAATTTTGGGCCTCCTGGTAATTCTGTCATGTTCAATAATTTCTGAATTATTATTGTATGCTTGTGCAGTTATAAGATTATTCTTGGCTGAAGATATTCTCCCCAGTATTTCGCCTGGCTTATACACTTTTTCATCCAGATTAAGTTCCCTGATAATCGATTTTATAAGACTTTTCGAGTCCGTTGTATCATAAATTGAATAGTTTGAATTATATCCCAGAACATTGGATTCAGATCTGAGTATTCTTGCAAAAACAGAATGAAAAGTGCCCATCCAGAGATACCGTGCAATATCATTCCCTGCAATATTATCAATTCGTTCTTTCATCTCATTGGCAGCTTTATTTGTGAAAGTAAGTGCGATTATATTACCTGGTTTAATACCCTTACTTAACAGGTAGGCTATCCGGTACATCAGAACCCTTGTTTTACCGGAACCCGCCCCGGCAACAACAAGTGAAGGGCCTTCCATATTTACTACTGCCTCGTATTGAGCCTTATTTAAATCTTTTAAAAACCTGTTCAATTTTTTCTCTGTTTAAAAGCGGCAAAAATAACATTTGTATTTAGTTAAATTTAATCATTGAATTTATATTTTAAAAATTAATCAACATTGAGAATATTTTTTTATCATTGTAAATTGCTTAATAAGTTTGGTCCGTTATAATATTTTAATAATATTTAAGTTATAAACAAGACAATTGTAATACTTTATAGAATGCATATGTCAAAATATGTTATCAGATTACTCCTTATTTTTGTTATTTCATATCCGGCCTTTATAAAAGCACAATTATATGCACCAGGAGCTGCTTTTTCTGAAGATGCTGATTACATTTCACAAAATACTACCGATTCGATTTATATATTTAATGTCCCTGAATACGGAGGATCAATAAATTGTAACCTTGAGGCTTTATCACCTGATAGTACGGATAACTGGCAATTTATCTGGTCATTGTATGATACTTTATCAGGAAATTTCAATCTGTTAGGAACGATCACAGGATCGTCATCCGCTATTGACACCATTGATATGTCCGGCTGTTATCAGGTTATTATCAGTAAAGGGGCTATTACTGATACTTTCAGGGCATGGGTTTTCATCAATGATTTTAATGTTGAAATTATCGACAAAGATGATTCCGGTAAAATTCCGTTTAAGTATTTATCATGTGAATACCTGGACATTGAGGCTGAAATAACTCAGGCAACATTAAGATATTATATTCCGGGAAGAATTGATACTATTTTGTATGTTTTTAATAGTTATGAAGATATTGACTGGACAACAGAAAATGAAGAAGGATCGGGATCAAAACCGGGTAGCAGGCTTGATCCCAGAATTGGTGACCCTCCTTATGAAGATACTGAATATATTATTACTGTTACTGACAGATTTGGCTTAGAGCGATCGGATAATGTCTTTTATGAATCAATTATATCAAAAGCTCAATTTGACAATACTTATATCAGTTTAGCGGATGAAAAATATTACCCTGAAGATTACGAACTTTTTTATGGCGGAAAATATGAACAAGAACAAAAAAGAACGGCTCCTGCAAAATATAAATTTTTTGACAACGATTCTAAAAATGCAGTTATCTATTCTATTAATTTTGGCAATGAGGAAGACACGACCTTTTATAACAAAGAAGACACAATTATATATGAGTTTTTATATCCCGGTGAATATACAGTAACATATTTTACAAAATCGGCTGAACCTCAAGGATGCCCCGATTCGGTAACCATGGAAGTTGTAATTGAACCTCCGGGCATGGGAGATTATAGGTCCGGGAGCCCGGAAGCTGAGCCTCCCATACTCCCGAATGTTTTTACTCCAAATCTGGATGGTTATGGGGATGTATTAAGTTTATATAAGGAAGGAAATAGTAATGATGCTATAGCAAATGATCTTTTCAGGCCTGTGGATGTATCGATATATAATATAGATATTGTTATTTTCAACAGGTATGGAAGAAAAGTCCATGAATACTATGGCAATATCCGCGACTGGAAAGGCTGGGATGGTAAAATAATGAACTCTGACAGAAATGCTTCCGAAGGAGTATATTTCTATGTTGTAAAAAGAATTGTAGCTGTTGAAGATTGGGAAGATTTAAAATTAAAGGATTACAGCACAAAAATAAAAAGAGGATTTATACATTTATTCAGAGAATCACAAAATTAAAACAAAAGAGTTTTATACATCAGCCTGCTGATAATATTATTTTTCTTCCTCCTGTTCTGCCTCGTATGCTTTGAGTAATTGTTCCTGAATTTCACCGGAAACCTGCATATATTCAGAAAATTTCATTGAATACATAGCCCTGCCTCCTGTAATGGAACTTAAGGAAGTTGAATATTTATCCATTTCAGCTAAAGGTATCTTAGCATTAATTATTTCAAATCCCCCTTCGCTGGACATTCCCTGAACTATTGCCCTTCTGCTTTGCAAGTCGCTCATTACATCCCCCATCCGGTCAGATGGAACCAAAACTTCCAGTTCATATATAGGTTCAAGAATTTTTGGCGCAGCTTTTTTAAATGCCATACTAAATGCGTTCCTGCCCGCGAGTCTGAATGAAATATCATTTGAATCAACAGGGTGCATTTTACCGTCGTAAACTGCTACTCTTATATCTCTTGCATATGAACCGGTTAACGGCCCCTCTTCCATCTTTTCCATAATACCTTTTAATATAGCAGGCATAAATCTTGAATCAATAGAGCCGCCGACAATACAATTATAGTAAACTAATTTACCTCCCCATGTCAGATCAAGTACCTCTTTATCCCTAACTGATATTTTAATTTCTTTTCCGTCCACTTTATACATCTTTGGATCAGGTGCACCTTCAATATAAGGTTCAATAACAATATACACTTCACCAAACTGTCCGGCACCACCTGATTGTTTCTTATGGCGATATTCTGACTGGGCAATCTTTGTTATTGTTTCTCTATATGGAATCTTTGGTGTAATAAAATTGATATTTATTTTATATAAATTATCAAGGTGCCATTTCAATATATTCAAATGATATTCACCCTGTCCGGATAATATTATCTGTTTTAGCTCCTTGGAATATTCAATGATAATGGTTGGATCTTCATCATGCATCCGCTGAAGCACTTCTCCAAGTTTTTCCTCATCTCCTTCACTAACCGGCTTAATTGCCGTGCGATATTTTGGTTCCGGAAATTGTATATTATCAAATTTTATATCACCGCTTGCCAGAGTATGGTTAATTTTTGTTCCTTTCAACTTAACTGTTGCTCCAATATCACCTGCTACCATACTTGTAACTTTTGTCCTTTTTTTACCTGCTGCAAGAAAAATCTGAGCAATTCTTTCCTTATTATTAGTAGTATTATTATTTAAATCAATTCCCTCCTTAATTGCTCCTGACATCACTTTAAAATAGTTTATTTCGCCTATATGAGTTTCAACCGCGGTTTTAAATACAAAAATCGATGTCTTCCCAGATTGTTCGCATTTTATCTCTTGACCTGAAGCCTTTGGCACAGGCATTTCAGCAGGATTTGGAACAGTATTTACAATAAATTCCATCAACCGGCCAATACCCATATTTTTTTCTGCAGAAACACAAAAAACCGGGAAGATGTTACGTTGTATTAAACCTAATTTTATTCCTTTTCTAACTTCTTCTTCAGCAAGCGTATCTTTTTCAAAATATAGTTCCATTAAAGCCTCATCATTTTCCGCAGCTTTTTCAATAAGTTCATTCTGTAATCCGGTAGCATGGTCTAATTGATTGTCAGGTATGTCAAGTACTTCAGGTTTACCTCCGCTGGCAGGAAACTTGTACATTTTCATCGTTAAAACATCGATGATTGCATTAAATCCGGGACCTGAATTTACCGGATACTGAACAATTGTAACATTATTACCAAAGCATTCTTTTGCTGTCTCAATACATTTTTCATAATTTGTATTTTCATGATCCATCTGATTTATAACTAACAGCATAGGAGTATTAGCTTTTTTCAAATATCTCCCATGAACCTCTGCGCCTACTTCAATACCATTCTGGGCATTAACAACCATTAATGCAGTGTCAGCAACTTTCAACGAGGAAACTACACCTCCGATAAAATCGTCTAAACCCGGTGCATCTATAAAATTTATCTTGCTATTATTGTATTCAGCATATAACAGTGTAGAAAATACTGAATTAGTATTATAATGTTCAATCTCCCTATAATCAGAAACTGTATTTTTACTCTCCACATCACCCCGCCGGTCAACTACTCCTCCTTCAAAAAGCATCGCTTCAGATAAAGTAGTTTTTCCCGAACCTGAATTTCCAACAATTAATAAGTTTCTTATTTGATCGGTTGTATAAGTTTTCATTTCAATTCAAATTGAATTATTACTATAATTTGCCCCTAAAAAGGATTTGCAAAAATAATAATTTTTTAACAAGTAGCAAGATGTATAAATTATTAATATTGGATAGGTATTACGGTCTGTATATCATATTTTTACGTCAACTATGCCGGTTCTTAATTTATCCTGGAAATCTATTAAATAATTTAAGATATCGAAAATGGAATTTAATAATTTCAATTGGAACCAGAGTATAAGACATATTTATAAAAAGATAAAAGCTAGTTTTATATGTTCAAATATTGTATAAAATATTTTAGTCAACTTATTGTTTTTCATAAAAAAAAATCTACCTTTGCAACCCAATTTATAAAAATGATCTCAATATAAACGTTTATGCCGACTATACAGCAATTAGTGAGAAAAGGAAGGAGTAAAATTAATGATAAAAGTAAAGCTCCGGCATTAGATGCTTGCCCCCAGAGAAGAGGGGTATGTATACGGGTTTATACTACTACTCCAAAAAAGCCTAATTCTGCTATGAGAAAAGTAGCAAGAGTCAGACTTACAAATAGTAAAGAAGTTAATGCATATATACCTGGTGAAGGACACAATTTGCAGGAACATTCAATTGTTTTAATCAGGGGAGGAAGGGTAAAAGATTTACCCGGAGTTAGATATCATTTAATTAGAGGGGCATTGGATGCTTCAGGAGTTGAAGGACGTACTCAGCGCCGTTCCAAATATGGAGCCAAAAGGCCAAAAAAATAGTTACATTACTACTAAGAGTTATTATGAGAAAATCAAAACCAAAAAGAAGTAGATTACAGCCTGATCCAAGATTTAAAGATAAACTTGTGACGAGATTTGTAAACAGTATCATGTGTGAAGGCAAAAAAAATCTTGCATATAATATTTTCTATAAAGCTCTTGATATTATTGAAGAAAAAGGCAAGGATCTTGAAGGAACGCCCCTTGAAATATGGAAGAAGGCTCTGGAAAATGTAACGCCCCAGGTTGAAGTGAGAAGTAGAAGAGTAGGAGGTGCAACATTCCAGGTGCCAACTGAAATAAGGGCTGACAGAAAAATTTGTCTGAGCATGAAAAGTTTAATTCTATTTGCCAGAAAAAGGAGCGGGAAGTCAATGAGTGAAAAACTTGCAGCCGAAATAATGGCAGCTTCCAGTGAAGAAGGCGGCGCATTTAAGAAGAAAGAAGAAATTCATAGAATGGCTGAAGCAAATAAAGCATTTGCACATTTTAGGTTCTAATAAATATATTACATCAATAAGTATTGGATAATTATAGTTGCTAGCTGATAATTAGTGTAATGAACAACGATTTAAATTATACCAGAAATATTGGGATTATGGCCCATATTGATGCGGGTAAAACAACCACTACCGAACGCATATTGTTTTACACTGGTATAACACACCGTATGGGTGAGGTTGATGATGGAGCCGCAACTATGGATTGGATGGTACAGGAACAGGAAAGAGGCATTACAATCACTTCTGCTGCCACTACTACCTACTGGAAGTTTAATAATAATGATTATAAGATTAATATAATAGATACTCCCGGACATGTTGATTTTACCGTTGAGGTTGAACGGTCATTACGTGTACTGGACGGGGCTATAGCAATTTTCTGTGCCATTGGAGGTGTAGAGCCTCAATCAGAGACTGTTTGGAGGCAGGCTGATAAATATGGCATTCCACGTATTGCATTTATAAACAAAATGGACCGTGCAGGTGCAGATTTTTTTAGTGTCATAAGACAAATCAGGAAAAAACTTGGAGCTAATCCTGTTCCGCTGCAAATCCCCATAGGTTCTGAAGAATCATTCAAAGGAGTTATTGACTTAATTGAAAAACGAGCTATTGTTTGGATAGAGGATGATGCCTTAGGAATAAATTATGAATATATTGATATTCCGGAAGACTTAAAAGATACAGTTCAGGAATGGCGTGATAAACTTATTGAAGTTTTATGTGAGTCAGATGATGATTTACTCGAAAAATTTTTCGAGGATAAAGAATCCATTACTTCTGAAGAATTAATAATTGCTATACGTAAAGGGACATTAAACAGAACTTTTATCCCGGTACTTTGTGGTGCAGCATTTAAAAATAAAGGAGTACAAAAGTTATTGGATGCTATTTCTGCATTTCTTCCAAGTCCCTTTGATGTAGGTGCAATTCAGGGTAAAAATCCCAGGAATGAACAAATAATTTATAGAGAAGCAAACTCTGAAGAACCATTAGCAGCGTTAGCTTTTAAAATTGCTACTGATTCCTTTGTGGGCAGACTGGCTTTTCTTAGGATTTATTCAGGATACATCCAAGCCGGAATGAATGTATTTAATCCCAGAACCGGGAAAAAGGAAAAAATTACACGCTTATATCAGATGCATGCAAATAAGCAAAATCCTAGAAACAGGATTGAAGCAGGAGATATTTGTGCCGCAGTAGGCTTTAAACAATTAATCACGGGAGATACCTTATGCGATATTAAAAAGCCAATTTACCTTGAAACTATGAATTTCCCGGAACCAGTAATCGGTATGGTCATAGAACCAAAGGTACAGGTAGATATCGATAAACTTGGAATTGCTCTGGGAAAGCTTTCTGAGGAAGATCCAACATTTCACGTTAAAACAGATGAGGATTCGGGACAAACAATAGTTAGTGGAATGGGAGAGCTTCATCTTGAAGTAATAATTGACAGACTCAAACGGGAATTTAATTTAGATTGTAATAAGGGGATACCTCAGGTAGCTTATAAAGAAGCAATAGCTTCAATTGTTGAACATAGAGAAGTATTTAAGAAACAAACCGGAGGTAAGGGTAAATTTGCCGATATTCTTTTTGAACTTTCACCTGCCGATAAAGATGTTAAAGGTCTTCAGTTCATTGATGATGTTAAGGGTGGAAATATCCCCAAGGAATTCATACCTTATGCAGAAAAAGGATTTAAGCAAGCTATGCGAAATGGAGTTTTAGCAGGATTTCCATTGAATAGTCTGAAAGTTATACTTAAGGACGGTTCTTTCCATCCTGTTGACTCTGATTCCATCTCATTTGAAATTGCTGCCAGGCAGGGATTTAAAAATGCCATGGGAAAAGCAAAAGTAAAATTACTCGAACCTATCATGTCCGCTGAAGTTACAACACCCGAGGAATATATGGGTGATATTATAGCTGACTTTAACAGACGAAGAGGGAAAGTAGAAGGAATGGAGACCAAAGCGGGTGCCAGGATTATTAAGGCTAAAGTTCCATTAGCTGAAAAGTTTGGTTATGTTACAGTATTAAGAACACTTACATCAGGCCGGGCAACTTCAACAATGGAATTTTCGCGTTATGAAGAAGTCCCTCCTGAAATTGCACAGAATATAATTGAGAAAATCAAGGGATTTAAAACATTTGTTTAATAATATATTTTAACCAATAATGAGCCAGAAGATTAGAATAAAACTAAAGTCCTACGATCATAATCTTGTTGACAAATCGGCTGAAAAGATTGTAAAAACTGTTAAAACAACCGGAGCAGTTGTAAGTGGCCCAATACCACTGCCAACTCATAAGAGAATATTTACGGTTTTACGTTCTCCTTTTGTAAATAAAAAATCACGGGAACAATTTCAGTTATCATCATATAAAAGACTATTAGATATTTATAGCTCTACTCCAAAAACTATTGATGCACTGATGAAATTGGAATTACCAAGTGGTGTAGAAGTTGAAATAAAAGTATAAACAACTAATATTTGATTTAAAATGCCAGGATTAATAGGAAAAAAGGTCGGCATGACCTCAGTCTACGATGAAAATGGGAATAATATACCCTGTACCGTCATCAAAATCGGTCCTTGTGTTATCACTCAGATTAAAACTAAAGAAAAGGACGGATATAGTGGTATTCAGATGGCTTATGACGATAAAAAAGAAAAGAATACATCCAAAGCTATGTTAGGGCATTTTGCAAAAACTAATACAACGCCAAAAAGAAAAGTCATAGAACTTAGAGGATTTGTAAAAGATTGGAAACCCGGAGATGTTATTACAGTTAAATATTTTGAAAATGATATTTGGCTGGATGTTACAGCAAAATCCAAAGGAAAAGGATTTCAGGGAGTAGTTAAAAGGCATAATTTTGCCGGAGTGAATGATGCCACTCATGGCCAGCATAACAGAAACAGGGCTCCTGGATCGATAGGTGCTTCTTCAGATCCCTCAAGAGTATTTAAAGGTATGAAAATGGCTGGCCAGACAGGTAATAAATCAGTTAAGATTCTTAACCTGCGTAAGGTTAAAATTATTCCTGAACAAAATTTATTGCTGGTAAAAGGATCAGTGCCGGGGTCAAAAGGCTCATATATCATTGTTGAAAGTCCCGATAGAACATAAAATATAAAATTAATGAAACTATCTGTTTTTAATATTTCAGGAGACGATACCGGGAAAAAGGTTGAATTGAATAATTCAATATTTGCTATTGAACCTAACGATCATGCGATTTATTTAGATGTTAAACAATATTTGGCAAACAATCGACAGGGAACTCATAGTGCAAAAGGGAGATCAGATATAACCGGTAGTACTAGAAAAATTAGAAGACAAAAAGGTACTGGCTCTGCAAGGGTTGGCAGTATAAAGAATCCTTTATTCAGGGGAGGAGGTGTAGTCTTTGGCCCTCAACCACGCAGTTATAGACATAAATTAAATAAAAAAACCAAGAGATTAGCACGTAAATCAGCTCTTTCCTATAAAGCTAAAAGTGATTGTATAAAAATTATTGAAGACTTTAGTTTTGATGTTCCTAAAACCAAAGAGTACATCAATATAGTTAATAGTTTGAAAATCAATAATAATAAAATTTTAATTGTATTAAACAAACCGAATAAAAATATATATTTGTCATCGCGTAATTTAAAATATTCGAAAGTTGTATCTATTTCAGAATTAACAACTTATGATATTATGAACTGCTCTGTAATAGTGTTTGTAGAAAGTTCACTTGATGTTTTGCAAAAGATTCATGAAAACTAAATGAAACACAGGACTAAATGAATATACTAATAAAGCCCATAGTAACTGAAAAAATGACTGGTCAAGGAGAAGATGATAACCGCTATGGTTTCATTGTTGATCAAAGGGCCAATAAAATTCAGATAAAGAAAGCTATTGAGGAACTCTATAGTGTATCAGTTGCTTCCGTAAATACTATGCGATATGGAGGTAAAAGGAAAATGAGATACACGAGAACCGGTATCGTAACCGGAAAAACCAAATCCTATAAGAAAGCAATAGTAACCTTGAATGAAGGAGATACAATAGATTTTTATAGCAATATCTAATTAATTAATATGGCTGTACGAAAACTTAAACCCATAACACCTGGTCAAAGGCATAAAGTAGCTTCAAAGTTCGACACTTTAACGAGCTCTAAGCCTGAAAAGTCCTTATTGACGCCAATAAAGAAAACCGGCGGACGAAATAACACGGGCAAAATGACAATGAGATACACTGGTGGTGGTCATAAGCGTAGATATAGAGTTATAGATTTCTTAAGAAATAAGGATAAAATTCCGGCTACTGTTAGGACTATTGAATACGATCCGAACAGAACAGCCAGAATTGCTCTATTAGTTTATGAAGATGGTGAAAAAAGATATATCATTACTCCTAATGGACTAAAAGTTGGTCAGACTGTAAGATCAGGCAGTGGAGTTGCCCCTGAAATCGGGAATTCTTTATCTTTAGCTGAGATACCTTTAGGAACTCTAATTCACAATATTGAGTTGCGGCCTGGTCGTGGAGGTGTATTGGCAAGAAGTGCGGGTTCTTATGCACAATTAACTTCAAGGGATGGTAAATATGCTATAATTAAGTTACCATCAGGAGAATCAAGAATGATTTTAACTACTTGCAGAGCGACAATAGGTACTGTTTCAAATTCAGATCATGGACTTGAAAGATCAGGAAAAGCGGGTAGATCCAGGTGGTTAGGCAGAAGACCAAGGGTAAGAGGAGTTGCTATGAATCCGGTTGATCACCCCATGGGTGGTGGTGAAGGTAAAGCTTCCGGCGGTCATCCAAGATCAAGAAAAGGTATAATTGCTAAAGGTTATAAAACAAGATCTAAGAAAAAAGCATCAAATAAGTATATTATAGAAAAACGAAAGTCAACTAAATAATAATATAATAGAAACTATGAGTAGATCTTTGAAAAAAGGTCCATTTATCGACTTTAAACTAGAAAACCGAATTACCAAGATGAATAAGTCTGGTAAAAAATCAGTAGTTAAAACATGGTCAAGAAGATCAATGATACCTCCTGATTTTGTCGGTCATACAATCGCAGTACATAACGGTAACAAGTTCATCCCTGTGTATGTAACAGAGAACATGGTGGGACATAAGTTAGGGGAATTCTCTCCTACCCGGATATTTAGAACTCACGGTGGTAAACAGAGATAACAGATAGAATATTTAATATATAACATTTAAATATGGGTTCGCGAAAAAGAAATACAGCTGAACAAATTAAAGAAGCAAAAAAGAGCATGTTTGTTGCAAAACTGAATAATTGTCCTACTTCGCCCCGAAAAATGAGATTAGTGGCGGATATGATCAGAGGAGAAGAAGTTAACAATGCCCTGGATTTACTTAAGTTTTCACCGAAGGAAGCATCCAGAAAGCTCGAAAAGTTATTATTATCAGCTATTTCAAACTGGCAAATCAAAAATGAAAATTCTAAAATTGATGATAGTCACTTATTTATCAAAGAAATTTTTGTAGATCAGGGAAGAACGCTTAAAAGAATCCGGCCTGCTCCGCAGGGAAGAGCATATAGAATAAGGAAAAGATCTAATCATATTACTTTAGTTTTAGATAGTTTAAATAAATCGGAAGAAAAAGTAAAATAAAATAACTAATATTTAATGGGACAAAAAACAAATCCAATAGCAAACAGACTAGGCCTCATAAAAGGTTGGGATTCTAACTGGTTTGGAGGCAAATATTATGCTGATAAAATTGCTGAAGATTTTAAGATTCGTGAGTATCTTAATACAAGACTCATGAAAGCGAGTATCTCAAAAATTATTATTGAACGTACTTTAAAGCTCGTTACGGTTACTGTCAATACGGCAAGACCTGGTATAATTATAGGAAAAGGAGGGCAGGAAGTTGATAAGCTTAAGGAAGAATTAAAGAAAATTACTAATAAAGAAATTCAAATTAATATATTCGAAGTTAAAAGACCCGAGTTGGATGCTACTATAGTAGCAAATAATATCTCAAAACAAGTTGAAGGCAAAATTTCTTACAGAAGAGCCATTAAATTAGCAATTGCCTCAACAATGAGAATGGGCGCAGAAGGAATAAAAGTATTGATTTCAGGAAGACTGGGCGGAGCTGAGATGGCACGCTCAGAAATGTATAAAGAAGGAAGAACTCCGTTACACACACTTAGAGCGGATATTGATTATGCTCTTGCTGAGGCTCTTACAAAAGTCGGATTAATTGGAATTAAAGTGTGGATTTGTAAAGGAGAAATCTACGGAAAAAGAGACCTTTCTCCGAATATTGGTGTTAAAAGCTCAAAGCCAAAAGGAAATATTAAAAAACGCAGAAAATAATAATTAGTTAAAATGCTTCAACCTAATAAAACAAAATACAGACGTAGCCAAAAGGGCAGAATGAAAGGATTTGCCAAAAGAGGCAGCAAACTGGCATTTGGTTCATTTGGAATTAAAGCTATGCAATCTGCATGGATTACAGGAAGACAACTTGAAGCGGCACGTCAGGCAGTTACACGTTATATGAAGCGTGAAGGTCAAATCTGGATTAGAATTTTTCCCGATAAACCAATCACCAAAAAACCTGCTGAAGTAAGAATGGGTAAAGGGAAAGGTGCACCGGAAGGATTTGTTGCTCCAGTTACACCAGGAAGAATAATAATTGAAGCAGAGGGTGTATCATTTGATGTTGCAAAAGAAGCTATGCGCTTGGCAGCACAGAAACTGCCCATTACTACTAAGTTTGTTGTCAGACATGATTATGAGGTAACCTAAAATATATTGCAATGAAAGCTTCTGAAATTGAGGAACTTAGCATAAAAGAAATTGAAGAGAGGATTGACAATGAGAGAACTTTTTTAATTCGTCAAAAATTAAATCATGCAATTTCTCCGCTTGACAATCCAATGAAAATGCGGGAAACAAAAAGGACGATAGCAAGGTTGTGCACATTGCTTAAGCAAAAGATGCTGGAAAAAAATAAGAACAATTAATATTTAATAAATGGGAAAAAGAAATATACGTAAAGAGCGTATTTGCATAGTAGTAAGTAACAAAATGAATAAGTCTATTGTTGTTACTGAAAAACGTAAGATGATGCATCCTATTTACGGAAAATTCATAAATAAGACCTCAAAATTTACGGCTCATGATGAAAAAAATGAGTGTAATATTGGTGATCTGGTCAGAATTATGGAAACACGGCCTTTAAGCAAAAATAAAAACTGGAGATTAATTGAAATAATAGAAAGAGCTAAATAGTCATGATACAACAAGAATCAAGATTATCGGTTGCAGATAACAGCGGCGCAAAAGAAGTTTTGTGCATCAGAGTCTTAGGAGGAACAAAAAGAAGATATGCAAGTATAGGTGATAAAGTAGTTGTAACAGTTAAAAACGCAATACCTTCAGGCGAAGTAAAAAAAGGTACTGTTAGTAAAGCCATTGTTGTAAGAACTAAAAAAGAGATTCGCAGATCTGATGGATCATACATTCGCTTTGACGATAATGCTTGTGTTCTGGTAAATGATGTGAACGAACTAAGGGGAACCAGAATTTTTGGTCCGGTAGCACGGGAACTCCGTGATAAGTATATGAAAATAATATCATTAGCCCCTGAGGTACTATAATTTGTTAAACTTTTGTATAAATGCAGAAAAAATTACATGTTAAAAAAGGAGATACGGTATTTGTAGTCACAGGCGAATATAAAGGCCAAAAAGGCAGAGTGCTTGAGGTTATTCGAAAGACAAATAAAGCTATAATTGAGGGTATTAATATGATATCAAAGCATACAAAACCAAACTCCAAGCATCCTCAAGGTGGAATTATTAAAAAAGAAGCACCGGTTCATATATCAAATCTTATGCTTGTAGATCCATCATCTGGTGAACCTACAAGAATAGGCAGAAAATTAAGTAATAAAAATAAACTTATTAGATACTCAAAAAAATCAGGAGAGGAAATTAAATAATGTCTTATATACCTAATCTTAAGCAAAAATATAAGGAAGAAATTATTCCGGCTCTAACCAAAGAATTTGGATACACGTCAGTAATGCAGGTACCCCGGATAAATAGAATAGTTATTAACCAGGGTGTTGGTCAAGCTGTGGCTGATAAGAAACTTATTGATGTCGCACAGGAAGAGCTTACATTAATTGCTGGACAGAAAGCTATCCAAACATTCTCAAAAAAAGACATTTCTAATTTTAAGCTAAGAAAAAAGATGCCAATTGGAGTGAAAGTTGTTCTTAGAAGAGATAAAATGTACGAATTCCTTGAAAGACTGATTAGTACGGCACTTCCGAGAATCAGGGATTTCAGAGGTTTGAATACTAAATTTGACGGCAGGGGTAACTACAATCTTGGCATACAGGAACAGATAATATTCCCGGAGATTGATATTGATAAAATAATCAAAATCCTTGGTATGGAAATTACTTTTGTTACTACAGCAAAAACTGATGAAGAAGGCCATTCCTTATTAAAAGAATTTGGCCTGCCTTTTAAAAATATTAAAAAAACTTAGTATGGCTAAAGAATCTATGAAAGCTCGTGAAATCAAGCGTAGAAAACTTGTTGAAAAGTTCGCTAAAAAGCGAGCTATTCTCAAAGCTGAAGGAGATTATCAGGGACTAAGCAGATTACCTCGAAATTCAAATCCTATTAGACTGCACAACAGATGCCAGTTAACAGGAAGACCTAAAGGTTATATGAGGCAATTCGGACTTAGCAGGATTTCATTCAGAGAAATGGCTTCCGAAGGATTAATACCGGGAGTAAAAAAGGCTAGTTGGTAACTATAAATTAATTTGTAACGCGTAAATAATAAACTGATAATATTTATGACAGATCCTATCGCCGATTATTTAACCAGAATACGTAACGCCATAATGGCCAAACATAAAGTAGTTGAGATACCTGGTTCGAACCTTAAGAAAGATATAGCAAAGATCCTTCATAATCAAGGTTATATTCTTAACTACAAATTTATTGACGATGAAATACAAGGTAAAATAAAAATAGCATTAAAATATAATCCTGAATCCAAATTACCTGCTATAAGATCTATTAAAAGGGTAAGCCGTCCGGGATTAAGAAAATATGCAGGAAAAGATAATATCCCCAGAGTTTTGAATGGATTAGGTGTTGCTATTCTGTCAACATCAAAAGGTGTAATGACAGATAAAGAAGCACGGGAACAACAAGTTGGGGGTGAAATATTATGCTATGTACATTAAACAGGAGGAATAAATAAATGTCACGAATAGGATTACTACCAATAAATATTCCAGAGGGTGTAACAATTAATGTTGACCCGGATAATATTGTTAATGTTAAGGGACAGCTTGGAGAATTGAGCCAAAAAGTCAATTCTGATATTAAGGTTGAAATTAAAGATAATATAATATCTATTATTAGGCCGACTGATCAAAAGAGACATAAGGCACTTCACGGCCTATACCGTGCCTTAATATATAATATGGTTGAAGGTGTTTCCAAAGGATATGTCATTCAGCAAGAATTAGTAGGTGTTGGATATAGGGCTGAAGTAAAAGGTCAGAAACTTGAGCTGAATTTGGGTTTTTCTCATGATATTCATTTTGAGTTGCCAAAAGAAATAATTGTAGAAGCAAAGACCGAGAGAAGAAGTAACCCTATTATTACACTTAAGAGTATTGATAAACAACTTATTGGGCAAGTTGCCGCAAAAATACGTTCACTGAGGAAACCTGAACCTTATAAAGGTAAGGGTATAAAATTCGTCGGTGAAAAACTTAGAAAGAAAGCTGGTAAATCTGCAAGCGTTTAATTGTTGATAAAATTTTTTAATGATGGCTGTAACAAAGGAACAAAGAAGACTAAGAATTAAGAAAAGAATAAGAAAAGTAATCTTTGGGACAAAAGAAAAACCAAGATTAACTGTATTTCGGAGTAATAAACAAATTTATACACAATTTGTCAATGATGCAAAGGGTACTACTTTGCTTGCCGTATCTTCTCTAAACAAAGAAATTGCTGAAAAGAAAAACATAACTAAAATTGAACAGGCAAAACTCGTTGGAAAACTTGCAGCTGAAAAATCTAAAGATGCTGGTATAAAGAATATTGTTTTTGACAGAAACGGGTATCTCTATCATGGAAGAATTAAAGCTCTTGCTGACGCAGCCAGGGAAGGTGGACTAAAATTTTAAAAATTATGCTAACAACAAGTATTAGAAAAGTAAAAACTACGGATTTAGATTTAAAGGACCGATTAGTAAGTATACAAAGAGTTACTAAAGTTACTAAGGGTGGACGTACGTTTAGTTTTTCCGCAGTTGTGGTTGTGGGAAATGAAGATGGTATAGTTGGTTTTGGCCTTGGAAAAGCCAATGAAGTAACTACAGCTATTGCAAAAGGAATAGAAGATGCAAAGAAGAATCTGATAAAAGTCCCTATCTCAAAAGGTACCATACCACATGAGCAATTTTCAAAATATGAGGGAGCAAAAGTGTACATTAAACCTGCATCAAGCGGAACAGGTGTGAAGGCTGGAGGAGCAATGCGTGCAGTGTTTGAAAGCGTAGGTATAACTGATGTTCTGGCAAAATCAAAAGGTTCATCAAATCCTCATAATCTTGTTAAGGCTACATTTACAGCACTTTTACAGCTTAGAGATGCATATACTGTAGCCCAGCAAAGAGGCATAACTCTGGATAAAGTTTTTAACGGATAAAGCTTAAATAATTTATTATCAAATGGCTAAAATAAAAGTAACTCAGGTAAGAAGCAGGATAGGAAGTACCAAGAGACAGAAAAGAACACTTGATGCTCTGGGATTGAGAAAGATAAGCTCAACTGTTGAGATAGAAGCTACACCTCAAATGTTAGGAATGGTCAATAAAATAAAACATTTGGTAAATATTGAGAAACCAAGTTAATTAAAGATATTATAGAAGATATGGACTTAAGTAATATGAAACCGGCAAAGGGTTCAATAAAAAGTAAATCACGACTCGGAAAAGGTCAGGGTTCAGGAAAAGGAGGAACTTCCACCAAAGGACATAAGGGAGCTAAGTCACGATCAGGATATAAAAGAAAAAAAGGTTTTGAAGGAGGACAAATGCCTTTACAAAGAAGAGTACCTAAATACGGGTTTATTAATATTAACAGAAAAGAATATAAAGGAATTAACATAGGTACTTTGCAGACTCTGGCTGATACAAAAAAGCTGACCTCAATTGATGTTCAGACTTTAATTGATGCAGGTCTTACTTCAAAGAAACAATTAATAAAAATTCTTGGAAATGGGAAACTTACTTCTAAACTTGAAGTTAAAGCCCATGCTTTTTCAAAATCTGCTAAAGAAGCTATTGAAGCTTTAAAAGGTACTGCAGTAAAAATTTAAGTGAATGAAAGCATTTATTGATACAATTAAGAACATTTATAAAATTGAGGAGCTTAGATCAAGAATACTATATACTCTTGGTATACTATTAGTATATCGCCTGGGGACAAAAATAGTGTTACCGGGTGTAGATCCTTCCCAATTACAGTTATTGCAGGAAAGAGCTTCTCAGGGAGTATTGGGTCTTCTGAATATGTTTTCCGGTGGCGCCTTTGCTAATGCTTCAATATTTGCACTTGGAATTATGCCGTATATTTCTGCTTCGATAGTAATTCAACTACTTGGAATTGCTGTACCCTATTTCCAGAGATTACAAAAAGAAGGAGAGAGCGGGAGAAGAAAAATCAATCAGATAACAAGATACCTGACAGTTGGCATATTAATAATCCAGGCTCCGACATATCTGACACAAATTCCACCGGAAGCACGTGTTATGCAACGACTGTTTGTTCCTTTTTCCATACTCATTCTCACAACAGGTACTATGTTTATTATGTGGCTCGGTGAAAGAATAACAGACAAAGGAATAGGTAATGGTATCTCCCTGATTATTATGATTGGAATAATAGCACGATTTCCATTTGCCATTTCCAGTGAGCTTATAGCAAGACTTGAAAAACAAGGAGGAGGATTAGTTGCATTTCTGGTAGAAGTTGTGTTTTTATTCCTTGTATTTGTTATAAGTATATTGTTGGTACAGGGAACCAGAAGAATACCGGTACAATACGCAAAAAGAATAATCGGGAACAAACAATATGGGGGTGTAAGACAGTATATTCCCCTTAAAGTAAATGCTGCAGGTGTTATGCCAATTATCTTCGCACAGGCAATAGTCATGTTGCCATTATCATTTGCTCGTTACGGCGGGGATTCTTTATCAGGATTCGTATCAGCATTTGCCAATCCCGTAGGCTTTTTATACAACTTTACAAATGCAATTTTAATTGTATTATTTACATATTTCTATACTGCCATTACAATTAATCCTACTCAAATGGCAGAAGACATGAAAAAACATGGAGGTTTTATCCCGGGAGTGAAACCAGGGAGAAAGACAGCAGAATTTCTGGATAACATCATGTCAAGAATTACATTACCAGGTTCAATTTTCCTGGCATTTGTGGCCATATTACCAGCCTTTGCAATGAAAGCAGGCATTACCAGAGGATTTGCATATTTTTATGGAGGAACATCATTACTTATTATGGTTGGAGTTATACTGGACACATTACAACAAATAGAAAGTCATTTGTTAATGCGGCATTATGATGGCTTAATGAAATCGGGCAGAATAAAAGGAAAAGCTGGAGGAATAGCTTCTTCCATGTAATATAATTTACGTTCTTTGATGATTTTTTATAAAACAGAAGAAGAGATTGAATTGCTTGGAAAAAGTAATCAGCTGGTGTCAAAAACCCTGGCTGAAGTTGCTAAGTTGATACAACCCGGTATGACAACGTTGAAATTAGACCGGCAAGCAGAGGAATACATACTGGATAACGGAGGAAAACCTGGTTTTAAGGGATATAATAAGTATCCGAAAACGCTTTGTACATCCGTAAACAGCGAGGTTGTACATGGAATCCCATCTGCCTACGAGCTTAAAGATGGAGATATAGTATCAATTGACTGCGGAGTAATTTTAAACGGATATTATGGGGATTCAGCTTATACTTTTTCTATTGGTAAAATTGATGATAGTATTAAAAAACTAATGAAAGTAACAAAGGAGTCTTTATTCAAGGGAATTGAATTTGCAGTTGATGGACTCAGACTAGGTGATATCGGTTATGCAATTCAGGATCATTGTGAGCATGCAGGATTTTCTGTAGTAAGGGAAATGGTTGGACATGGTTTGGGAAAAAATTTGCACGAAGCGCCCGAAGTACCTAATTATGGGCGAAGAGGAAAAGGAATTATGCTTAAGAAGGGAATGGTGATTTGCATAGAGCCAATGATAAACATGGGAAATAAAGAAGTCGTGCAGGAAAAAGATGGCTGGACCATAAGAACAGCTGATAATAAACCATCAGCACATTATGAACTGGCAGTAGCAGTCAATAAAAATAAAGCTGACATATTATCCAACTTTAAATGCATTGAAGAAGTAATTAATAATAAACAAAATACATAACGTATAAGTTATTAAATTAAATATAATGGCAAAACAACCTTCAATTGAACAAGATGGTGTTATAAAAGAAGCCTTATCAAATGCAATGTTTAGAGTAGAGCTTGAAAATGGACATATAATTACTGCTCACATTTCCGGAAAAATGAGAATGCATTATATAAAAATTCTCCCCGGGGATAAAGTAAAAGTTGAAATGTCGCCTTATGATCTTACAAAAGGGAGAATTACATTCAGATATAAATAATTAAAAATAAAATGAAATGAAGGTTCGGGCATCAGTTAAAAAGCGCAGTTCTGATTGCAAGATAGTAAAAAGAAAAGGGCGCATTTATGTAATAAATAAGAAAAATCCCAGGCATAAACAAAGGCAGGGTTAATACGCTATTAACTATTTTTAAATTTAAAATTTAAACTATGGCAAGAATTGTTGGTGTCGACTTACCAAAAAATAAAAGAGGAGAAATAGGATTAACATATATTTTTGGAATAGGACGTAGTATCGCTAATAAAATATTACAGGAAGCGAATGTGGATAAAGAAATTAAAGTAAAAGACTGGACAGATGACCAGATTAGTAATATTAGAAAAGTAATTAATGATAATTACAAAGTTGAAGGAGAATTACGGTCAAGTGTACAGATGAACGTTAAGCGATTAATGGACATTGGTTGTTACAGGGGAATTAGACACCGTATTGGCCTCCCGGTAAGAGGACAAAGTACAAAAAATAATGCCCGTACAAGAAAGGGCAGAAGAAGAACCGTTGCAAACAAAAAGAAAGCAACTAAATAAGAGTATATTATGGCAAAGAAAACAGGAACATCAAGAAAAAAGGCTGTAAAAATTGAACCTGCAGGACAGGCTCATATCCATGCTTCATTTAATAATATAATCATATCACTGACTAATAATCAGGGGCAGGTTATTTCATGGGCATCGGCAGGTAAGATGGGATTTAAAGGTTCAAAGAAGAATACTCCGTATGCTGCCCAGACAGCTGCCGCAAATTGTTCAAAAACTGCGTATGACTTAGGCCTGAGGAAAGTTAAAGTATTTGTAAAGGGCCCCGGCGCAGGAAGAGAGTCTGCAATTAGAACTATTCATACAGCAGGTATTGAGGTTGTAGAGATTGTTGACGTAACACCGTTACCTCATAATGGATGCAGACCACCAAATAGAAGACGTGTATAAATATTAAATATAATTCATATTATTTAAATTCAATATTGTAAATGGCTAGATATATAGGTCCAAAAACTAAGGTGGCAAGAAAATTTGGAGATCCGATATTTGGGACTGACAAATCCCTTGATAGGAAAAATTATCCTCCCGGAATGCATGGTACTAACAGAAAAAGGAAAAAACTTTCTGAATATGGCCAACAGTTGAAAGAAAAACAGAAGGCTAAATCTACTTATGGTGTTCTCGAAAGGCAATTCTCAAATTTATTTAAAAAAGCCTCAAGAAGCAAAGGAATTACTGGTGCAGTATTACTACAGTTGCTTGAATCAAGGCTTGATAATGTAGTCTATCGCTTGTCAATTGCACCAACACGAAGTGGCGCAAGGCAACTTGTATCACACAGGCATATAACAGTAAACGGTGAAATAGTAAATATTCCTTCATATTCATTAAGAGCAGGTGATATTATTGGGGTGCGGGAGAAATCAAAAGCTTTTGAGGTTATCAAAAATTCCCTCTCTGGCAATAGAAATGCATACTCGTGGCTTGAATGGGATTCTAACGAGATGGCCGGTAAATTCCTGAATAAACCTGAAAGAGAGGAAATACCTGAAAATATAAAAGAACAATTAATTGTTGAATTGTATTCTAAATAATCTAAATAATAATTCGTTTTTATGGCAATATTAGCTTTTCAAAAACCAGATAAGGTAATAATGATCGATTCTGACGACAAATTCGGAAAATTCGAATTTCGCCCGTTAGAACCCGGATATGGTATTACTGTAGGAAATTCTTTAAGAAGAATTCTCCTTTCTTCTTTAGAGGGATATGCAATAACTATGATTAAGATGGAAGGAATTGAACATGAATTCTCTTCAATTACCGGGGTGATTGAAGATACGACTGAAATAATATTGAACTTAAAACAAATTCGATTTAAGAAACTGATTGAAGAAATTGACAATGAAAAAATCGTTGTCACACTTACCGGTCAGGAAGCATTTAAAGCCGGTGACTTAAACAGATTTTTAAGCAGTTTTGAAGTGTTGAATCCTGACCTAGTGGTTTGTCATATGGAACCAGATGTTGAACTGCAGATGGAAATTGTTCTGAACAAAGGCAGAGGTTATGTGCCGGCAGAAGAAAATAAACCTCTTGATGCAGAGTTCGGCCTTATTCCTGTTGATTCAATTTTCACTCCAATACGTAATGTAAAATATTCAATAGAAAATTACAGGGTAGAACAAAAGACAGATTATGAGAAATTAATTCTTGAAATACAGACCGATGGATCAATACACCCTAAGGAGGCATTGAAAGAAGCGGCTAAAATATTAATCTATCATTTTATGTTATTTTCCGATGAAAAGATTACTCTCGAAGCTGATGAAAAATCCACACAGGAAGAATTTGATGAGGAAGTACTGCATATGAGGCAATTACTGAAGACCAAACTAGTTGACCTGGACCTTTCTGTAAGAGCATTAAACTGTTTAAAAGCAGCTGAAGTAGATACTTTAGGGGATTTGGTAAAATTTAATAAAAATGACCTGCTTAAATTCAGAAACTTTGGTAAAAAATCTCTTACCGAATTAGATGAATTGCTCGAAAGCATGAATCTTTCATTTGGAATGGATACTTCCAAATATAAATTGGACAAAGAATAATATTATATAACTCATTTATAATCCGGATTTTTAATGTTATATTTTTTTGATTTGAAAATCATGATTATAATTCAAAACAGGATACTATAATGCGACATAGAAAAAGCTTTAACCATTTAAGCAGGAAGAGAGGTCACAGAAAAGCTATGCTGTCAAATATGGCTGCATCCTTAATAATGCATAAAAGGATCAAAACCACAACAGCAAAAGCTAAAGCATTAAGAATGTTTATTGAGCCATTGATTACCAAATCAAAGGATGACTCAACTCATTCAAGGAGAATAGCTTTTAGTTACCTTCAAAATAAGGATGCCGTCACAGAATTATTTAGAGAAATATCACCTAAGATTGCTGAACGGCCAGGTGGATATACCAGAATATTAAAGACAGGTACCAGATTAGGTGATAATGCCGATATGTGTGTAATTGAACTGGTTGATTACAATGAAAATCTCCTTACGGCAAAATCAGAAGCTGCAGAAAAAACATCACGCCGAAGAAGAAGAGGTGCCAGAAAAAAAGCAATAGAATCTGAACAGGTTGATAAAAAAATAGAAGCTGATGCTAAAGAAACATCCGCACCGGTTGAAAAAGTTGAATCAAAAGAAGTACTAGCTGAAGAACCGAAATCTGAACAGGAAGCATCCACAGAAGATAAAACCGAAGAAGTTAGCGACGATGTTAAATCGGAAGCTCCTGCTAAAGAAATTGATAGTAAGGATGTGGAGTCAAAATCAGATATAGCGGAAACCCCAACGGCTGAAACAGAACCCGGGAAAGAGGAAATATCAGATGACAAAAAAGATAATAATAAAGACGTTAAAGATAAACAAGGATAAAGTTTTATGATATATTATAATTTTATTTAAACACGGGGATATATTAAAAATATTAATTTTTTATTTCATATAAATCATAAAAGTATAAATAAACCATGGGACAAATTACTAATATACATGCACGTGAAATACTGGATTCGCGCGGAAATCCCACAATCGAGGTTGAAGTAACATTAGCAAGCGGATTTATTGGAAGAGCTGCTGTTCCTTCCGGAGCATCAACAGGTGAAAACGAAGCGCTGGAATTAAGGGATGGCGATAAAAAAAGATATCTCGGCAAGGGTGTTCTTCATGCAATAGATAATGTAAATAAAACCATTGCAAAAGAGATCATCGGTATGAATGCTCTCGATCAGGTTGGGATTGATATGAAAATGATTGAACTGGATGGTACAAAAACAAAAAGTAAACTCGGAGCAAATGCTATATTAGGTGTTTCCCTGGCTGTAGCTAAAGTTGCAGCGATGTATCATGATATGCCTTTATATCGATATATTGGAGGGACAAATGCAATAACACTGCCTGTGCCAATGATGAATATTATTAATGGAGGTTCGCACTCCGATGCACCTATTGCCTTTCAGGAATTTATGATACGTCCCATTGGAGCAAAAAACTTCAGGGAAGGTCTGAGAATGGGAGCTGAAGTATTTCATTCTTTAAAGAAAGTCTTAAAGGAGAGAAATTTAAGCACTGCTGTAGGAGATGAAGGTGGTTTTGCTCCTGAATTAACGGGTACTGAAGATGCACTGGACTCAATTCTCAAAGCTGTTAAAGCCGCTGAGTATAAACCCGGAAGAAAAGAAGATGGCGGTGATATTTCAATTGCCCTTGATTGTGCTGCTTCAGAATTTTTTGAAAATGGCAAATATAATTATAAGAAATTCGAAGGAGAAAATGGTGCAGTAAGAACCTCGGAAGAACAAACAGAATACCTTGCAGAGTTGTTAAGCAAATACCCGATTGACTCAATTGAGGATGGAATGTCAGAAGATGACTGGGACGGATGGAAAATATTAAACTCCAGGATTGGTGATAAATGCCAGGTTGTAGGTGATGATGTGTTCGTCACTAATGTAGAGTTTCTTAAAAAAGGTATTGATATGGGATGTGCCAACTCTATTTTAATAAAGGTTAACCAAATCGGAACATTAACTGAAACCCTGAATTGTGTAGAAATGGCACACCGGGCCGGGTATACTACTGTAATATCTCACCGCTCTGGTGAAACTGAAGATACAACGATTGCTGATATTTCTGTTGCAACGAACTCAGGACAAATAAAAACAGGATCGCTAAGCCGTTCCGACCGTATGGCAAAATATAATCAGTTGCTGAGAATTGAAGAGGAATTAGGAGATATTGCCACCTATGGTTATATAAAATAAATAAGATTAATCTATTCCAGAATTTTTATTGCCTCCTGTAATGTAAGATCAATCTGCCTGATAATAGGATAATATCCTTTATTGTCAATTATATTTCTTGCAATAAAAGCAGTTAGCTGAGTTTTTAACAGTCTTTCAGAGACTTTAATTTCATCAGGTACTTTTGTTACGCCTTCATCATCTGCAAATTCTATAAAATCTCTTAAAACATTTTTCTTATTCAAATATTCTACAAATTGCTCAGGTTTATCAAATTTCTCCAATAACATTCTATTATCATCAGCATATCTGAGTGCAAAACGATACAATAAACCCCTGTTCCTTACATCTAAATAATAATCTGTAATATATGTTGTGTCAATAGGTACAAAAAAATCAGGCATTATTCCCCCGCCTCCGAAAACAATTTTGCCCCCGGGAGTTCTATACCTCAATGAATCATTAAAACGGATACTATCCTGTATAGCAAATTCGCCTTTTATATACCTGTTATTTAAGTCATTCAAATACTCCTCCAAACCGTTATCGTATGGTTTCTGGATACTTCTACCGGTTGGGGTATAGTATCTTGCAATAGTTAATCTGATAGCCGAACCATCGGATAAAGGTTTTTGTTCCTGGACCAGCCCTTTACCAAAAGTCCGTCGTCCGATAACAGTCCCCCTGTCATTATCCTGTATAGCACCGGCAAATATTTCAGTTGCAGAGGCTGAACCTTCATCAATTATAACTACCAGTTCAATATTCTCGCATATTCCGCCCGGAGTAGACCTGTATTCCTCCCTCTTTCTTGCATTACCTTCCGTATATACAATCAATTCCTTGTCTCCTAAAAACTCATCTGTAATTTTTACTGCTGAAGTCATGTAACCGCCTCCATTATTTCTCAAATCCAGAATTAATTTTTTTAATCCCTGGGTACTTAACCTGTCGAACGCGGAAATAAATTCTTCATAAGTAGTTCTTGAAAATTTGTTTATTTTTATATACCCGAGATCACCGGTTAACATATAAGCGACATCCAGGCTATACAAAGGAATATTATCGCGGACAATTTCAAAAGGAAGTAACTCTTCAACATTTCTCCTTAAAATTTCAACAATAACTTTTGTTCCTTTAGGTCCTCTTAAACGGTTAACAATCGAATCACTCGGCATATCAACTCCCGCAACTATTTCACCATCAACCTTTATTATACGGTCTCCTGCAAGAATACCAATCTTTTCAGACGGCCCGTTAGCTATTGTGCTAATGATAACAAGAGTATCATTCAGTATGTTAAACTGTACTCCAATACCCGTGAAATTACCCTCCAGTGGTTCGTTCACCCTTTGGACATCTTTAGCCGAAATATATTGTGAATGGGGATCCAAATCTTCAAGTACTTTTGGTATGGTTTTTTCAACCAGTTCCTCTTTTGAAACCGGATCGACATATTCCCTTTCAATGTAATTTAATACATTTGTCAGCTTATCAGCCCGCGGATAAATATAAAAACGCCGTTCAGAATAATTACTTTTATAGTATCTGCCGATTAATATGCCAACAGCAAGCGCTACTGCCAAAAGAACCGGATAATATATAGCTCTGCGTGAATTTTTGTATTCCATATTTGATTAAACTTATAACTCTACATATCCTACTTCAATATTTGCTCTTTTTAATAGTTTTATTCCATCTTCAGTATGATACTTATTACAGTATATTACTCTTTTTATTCCCGATTGAATAATAAGCTTGGAACATTCTATACAGGGGCCCTGAGTAACATATAATGTAGCTCCCTCACTGCTATTATTCGATTTAGCAACTTTAGTAATTGCATTAGCCTCAGCATGTAATACATATGGTTTGGTTTTATTGTCTTTATCTTCACAAATATTCTCAAAACCTGCCGGAGTACCATTATAACCATCTGAAATAATCATTTTCTCTTTTACAATTAAGGCACCTACCTGTCTGCGCTTACAATATGAATTCAATGCCCAGATTGAGGCCATTTCAAGATAACGCTTATCGAATTCCTTCTGCTTTTTACCGTATGGATGTATGGGATTGTAATTGCTCATTCTTAGAGGAGACAGTGCCCCTTTTTAGTACCGAAGGTGGGAATCGAACCCACACCCCCTCGCGGAGACATGATTTTGAATCATGCGCGTCTACCAATTCCGCCACTTCGGCATTTGATACGCAAAAATAGTAAATACAATCAATTTGAATGAAATTTTCTTTCATTAATTTATATGATTAGGATTAAGATTAGTAACTTTATTTTTGTTAAATTCTGTGTTAATATTTTTTTTAAAATTTAAGTATGCAATTGTTGCATATTTGTTATGCGATTTGTATGATGATAATTAGTAAATAATATATGCATCAGTATATCAATATATTAATTGTCGAGTTAATAAATATTCCGAAATGTTGATAAATACGAATATCATCAAGTTGCAGAAATTTGATTCTATTTCTAAATTGCATAACCTTCGTTCGTTTCTCTAAAGAACAGTTATCACTTGGATTTCCAACGTTTTAAAAAATTAGTAAATGCACACTGAAGAAATAAAGACAGGAAAAACTACCTCCGGAGACTTTAAATTAAAGAAAGATGAAAATAAAGATTTAAATAATCCTGTGAAAAAAACTTATAGTTTTAGGAAAGCTTTAGAAAGCTCTCTGGAGTATTTTAATGGTGACGAACTTGCTGCTACTGTCTGGATTAATAAATACGCCCTTAAGGATTCATCAGGCAAATTATACGAGAAGAATCCTTCTGAAATGCATAGAAGAATAGCCAGAGAAATAGCAAGGATTGAGAAAAATTATCCGAATCCATTAAGTGAGAACCAAATATATGCATTACTTAAGGATTTTAAATATATTGTCCCTCAAGGTGGCCCGATGACCGGCATAGGTAACAAACACCAGGTAGCTTCTCTTTCGAACTGTTTTGTTATCGGGCATGATAAACCCGCCGATTCGTATGGGGGTATTATGAAAATCGATCAGGAACAGGTTCAGTTAATGAAACGCAGAGGTGGCGTGGGGCATGATTTATCTCATATCCGTCCTATAGGCAGTTCAGTATTAAATAGCGCTCTCACGTCCACAGGTATCATTCCATTTATGGAAAGATATTCTAATTCAACACGGGAGGTAGCTCAGGATGGAAGAAGAGGGGCGTTAATGTTAAGTATATCCATAAAACATCCTGATGCTGAGCAGTTTATTGATGCCAAGCTAAAAAAAGGAAAAGTAACCGGAGCTAATGTTTCCGTGAAGATCGATAATGAATTTATGGATGCGGTGGTCAAAAATAAAAAGTATATGCAACAATTCCCGATAGATTCAAAAAGTCCTGTTGTAAAAAAAGAGATTGATGCACGAAAACTTTGGAATAAAATAGTTCATAATGCATGGAAATCAGCTGAACCAGGCATATTATTCTGGGATACTATCACAA
>CBFCXR010000007.1:0-37146 GCA_965602045.1 uncultured Bacteroidales bacterium
TTTCATCCCAAATCCTTAACTACCATTTGAATTGTTTCTTTGCTCCTGTGTGCAAGTAGCAATTCCTTGTTTACCATTACACGATTTATTGTTGTATCATCATAATAACGAATAGTAATAAGTTCAAGTCCCGTTTCATATGAAATATCAAAGTCTTTTTTCAGATTTTCAACAACCGGGTTAATTCGGGTCCGGTCGTTATTTACACATACTTTAAAACTGATTGCTGTATTTTGCATTAAATTAATCTTCAGTCCGTATTTTGCAAAGCAGCCAAATATAATTTCAAGATTATTTTCGGCGATAAATGAAAAATCCCTTGGATATATCTGTATCAATACCTGGTTCATTTTAAAAATGAAGGAAGGTATTAATTTTTCATAAGTGTCATCTCCAACTGTTGTGCCTGATTCTTCAGGTTCTAAAAATGACTTAATCTGCAGCTTAATATTCTTTCTTTGCAAAGGTTGAATTGTTTTCGGATGAATTACGCCTGTTCCATAATAAGCAAGCTCTATTGCATCGAGATATGAGATTTTATCGAGTTTAATAGTATTATCGAACCACTTGGGATCGGCATTCAGTACCCCGGAAACATCTTTCCATATTATAATATTTGTGATATCCAGCAGGTAAGCCAGTGCTGCCGCTGTAAAGTCAGAGCCTTCCCTGCCTAATGTGGTTGAAAGATTACTTGTTGTCGAGGCAATAAATCCCTGGGTAACATAAATTTTTTCACTTTTAAAGTTAAATGCATCTTTTACAAGTTTTTCAGATATTTCCCAATCTATATTGGCTTCACGAAAACTATTATCTGTTTTAAGATATTTCCTGATATCTATCCATTTGGTATCCAGTCCAAGTGATTTAGTGTAAGCCTCAACAATTTTTGTTGATAATATTTCACCTGTACATATTATCTGGTCATACTCAAAATTATACTGTAATGAATGCTCCTGGCTAAGTTTATTTTCAAGCTTGTTAAAAATTTCTTCTACTTCATGATAAATAATATTGCTTTTATCAGGAAACAAATTATCCAGTATTTCATAATGATATGATTTCACATTCTCTAATGCAGCATGAACCTCCGGATTATTATCAAAATAATATTCCGTTACTTTTTCCATGGCATTTGTCGTTTTACCCATTGCTGATATGACAACAATAATCCGTTCGTTATATTTTTTCAATATTTTAGCAAGATTTCTAACTGCATCCGCATCTTTTATTGATGCACCTCCGAATTTAAATACAATCATATTTATTTATTAAAATATCTCATAGTAAAATATAACAAGATAACTATTCCGGATAAATAATTCCTTACTTTATTTCTGATTTTTTAATCAGATCAGCTTACTTTGCACAAATTATTTAAGATTTATGGTATGAAGCTGAAAGAGATCACTAATCTTTATAAAAAACATCCCAACATATCTGATTTTCTTCATGAGTTAAGAGCCTCACGCGATACTAAATTTCATCTTAAAGGATTGGCCGGTTCATCAAAGTCTGCGTTTATTGCCGGTATTACAGAGCAGATTTCAGGAGGAAATATATTCATATTCCCCGATAAAGAAGAATCTGCATACTTTTATAACGATTTGATTAGTCTGCTGGGAGATAAGGATATCTTGTTTTTCCCGTCATCATATAAACGATCAATTCAATACAACCAGGTTGATAACGGAAATATCATTCTCAGAACAGAAGTACTTAATAAACTTTCTTCTGCAGACAATAAAAGCCAGGAGATATCAGATAATTATTGCATAGTTACATATCCTGAAGCGCTAATTGAGAAAGTCATAACCCAGGATCAGTTAAAGAAAAATACACTTCAGCTCATCAAAGGTGAAAAAATTTCAATAAATTTCATTCGTGAGGTTCTTGAAGAATATAAATTTCAAAATGTAGATTTTGTATATGAACCAGGCCAATATGCAATCAGGGGAGGAATAGTTGATATTTTTTCATTTTCCGGCAATTTACCATACCGCATAGATTTTTTTGGGGATGAAGTTGATTCAATCCGGACGTTTGATTTAGAAACACAACTGTCAAAGGAATATTTGAAAAAAATCTCAATTCTGCCTAATACTCAGGATATTACTATAATTGAAGAAAGGGAGCCCCTTCTTGAATTTATTTCCGAATCATCAAAAATATGGATTTCAGAGCTTAAGTTTACTGCTCACAGAATAAATGAAATATTTGAAAAAACAGTTTTAACGAATGAAAAAGGAGAAATACTGCAAGCTGAAAAAAATCAACTATTAACTTCCGGAGAAAATCTTCTAAAAAAAATTAATGATTTCACTGTAATTGAAACAGGACAAAAATCTTATTACTCATCAGAAAAAAAATATTACTTCAACACAGCACCTCAGCCGTCTTTTAACAAAAATTTCAACTTATTAAATGACCGGTTAAATAATTTCACAAATGAAGGTTATGTTAACTATATTCTTTCTGACAGCGAAAAACAAATTGAACGTCTGACAACTATATTCGCTGATATTAACGTTAATGTTAAATTCAATCCAATATTAAAAACTATTCATGAAGGATTTATTGATCACGATTTACGAATTTGTTGTTTTACTGATCATCAGATTTTTGACAGATACCATAAGTACAAGCTCAATAAATATTTTTCAAATAAGGCTGCATTAAGTATTAAAGAAATTAAAGGCTTACAACCGGGGGATTATGTAGTACATATTGACCATGGGATTGGCATATTCGGAGGTCTTGAAAAAATAGAAAACAATGGCAAATTTCAGGAATCTGTCCGCTTAGTATATAAGGACAATGATATTTTATATGTTAATATCCATTCGTTACACAGGATTTCGAAATACAAAGGAAAAGATGATACTCTGCCAAAAATTTATAAACTCGGGACAAGAACCTGGCAAAATCTTAAACAAAACACCAAAACGAAAATTAAAGATATTGCTAAGGAGCTTATTGCTCTTTATGCGGAACGAAAAGCAGAAAAAGGCTTTTCATTTTCTGCAGATTCATATTTACAGGAGGAATTAGAGGCATCATTTATATTTGAAGACACTCCCGATCAACTTCAAGCCACAAAATCAGTGAAAATAGATATGGAAAACCATACGCCTATGGACAGGCTTATATGCGGGGATGTTGGATTTGGCAAAACTGAAGTTGCCATTCGTGCAGCATTTAAAGCGGTTGCCGATAGTCACCAGGTTGCGATTTTAGTACCAACTACAATATTAGCTCTTCAGCATTATACTACATTTAGCGAAAGACTAAAAGACTTTCCCTGTAACGTTGATTATATCAGCCGGTTGAAAAAAGCTAAAGAACAAAAAGAAACGCTGAATAAGCTGGAAGAAGGGAAAACAGATATCTTAATCGGAACTCACAGACTTCTTGGAAAAGATATAAAATTTAAAAATCTCGGATTATTGATAATTGATGAAGAGCATCGATTCGGAGTTGCTGCAAAAGAAAAACTGAGACAGCTAAAATCAAATATTGATACCCTTACTTTAACTGCCACGCCAATTCCCAGAACATTACAATTTTCCATGATGGGAGCCCGGGATTTATCAATCATTAATACTCCTCCACCTAATCGCTATCCTATTAATACAGAACTTCATACATTTAATGAAGATATAATTAAAGAAGGTGTTGAATATGAAGTTTCCAGGAACGGGCAGGTTTTCTTTCTTCATAACAGGATACAAAACATGAGTGAGATAGAAACTCTGATAAACAGATTGTGTTCTAATGTTAAAACAATTATAGCTCATGGTCAGATGGACGGTAAAAAACTGGAACAAATTATGCTTGACTTTATTAAAGGAGATTATGATATATTAATTACAACAACAATTATAGAATCAGGATTAGACATTGCTAATGCCAATACAATTTTTATTAATAATGCCCACCATTACGGACTAAGTGATTTGCATCAGCTAAGGGGCCGGGTTGGCAGATCAAATAAAAAGGCTTTCTGCTATTTACTGGCTCCACCATTGACTTTTTTAACTCCTGAAGCAAGAAGAAGATTAAGAGCAATCGAAGAATATGCGGAACTTGGCAGTGGTTTCAACATCGCACTTCAGGATCTTGATATCAGGGGAGCCGGAAATTTACTTGGAAAAGAACAAAGCGGATTTATAGCAGATATTGGATTTGAAACATACAATCGTATTCTTAATGAAGCAATACAGGAAATAAAAGAAAATGAACATAAAGATTTATTTGTAAATGAAGATGTTCAGGATGAAATGCCGGAACATCTAAATAAGTTTATTGATGATTGCCAGATTGATACGGATCTTGAACTGCTTTTTCCTGATGATTATATCACAAATATCCCGGAAAGGATTTTCCTGTACCGAGAATTAGATAATATTAAAACGGAAGATGAGCTTCAAAAATATGAAGCTCACCTGGCAGACCGATTTGGCAAATTGCCGGAACCAACAAAAGAATTATTATCAGTTGTGAGATTACGATGGATGGCTGTTGAATTAGGCTTCGAAAAAATTATCCTTAAAAACCAAAAACTGATTTGCAATTTTATATCTGATCAGAATTCTCTATATTTTAAATCACAAATATTCGCTAAAATATTGTCATTTGTTCAAAAAAATCCTGATTCCTTTAAAATGAAAGAAAAGAATAGTAAACTGACGCTGACTATAAATAACATTAATACTATTAGTAAAGCATCAAGTTTTTTTCAGAAAATTTTGAATTCCTTAAGCATCCCTCAGCCTTAGCCTTAGCTTCAGCTTCGTCTCGCCGCATGCGAGACGACTTATTTTTTTGTCAGCCTTGATTTTTCTGTTACTTTTTTATCAAGAAAAAAGTAACAGAAAAGCCTGTCCGGCTCGAGGACATAAAACAAAATATTACAAATTTGTTATCGAAATTGTGAAGTATTACACCCAGGTTAGAACGGCAAAGAAGTTATTTCACAGGCTAAGTTTGCAAATCTGTGTTATTTTTGTAATTAACATTAGGGTAAATACTTAATAATATATCATAATATTACAGATAATTTAAAATCTTTGTTTACAAAAAAGATTTATATTTTAGAAAAGATAAAATTAAGAAAGCTTTTTATTGAATAAATAATCCTGATGAATCTTACAATTGATATAGGAAATACAAACAGCAAAATTGCATTGTTCGAGAATGATAAAATAATTATAACAAAGAAATATAAAGAGTTATCTAAGAAACAATTAAAAGATTTATACGGGCATTATAAATTCAATAACGTAATACTTTCATCTGTAAATATTAATAATATAGCAATTAATGAACTGGATCTAACATTGGATAATTTTATTGAATTAACTTACAATACACCCCTGCCAATTAAAAACCTTTACAAATCACCAAAGACTTTGGGAAATGACAGATTAGCAGCTGCTGTTGCGGCAAACAATATTTTCCCTGATAATACAGTTCTTATAATTGATGCGGGAACAGCAATAACCTATGATATAGTTACTAATAATGCTGATTTTCTGGGAGGAAATATCTCGCCCGGTTTGAATATGAGATATAAAGCGCTGAATGAATTTACTTCTAACCTGCCTTTGCTGGAAGAATCTGACAATTCCCCGGATTTTGGAAATACAACTAAAAGTGCTGTTATATCAGGTGTTCAGAAAGGAATTATTTACGAAGTCGAAGGTTATATTAGTAAAGCGAGGAATTTATATAATAACCTGAAAATAATTCTTACAGGAGGGGATGTTAATTTTTTTGATAAAATGCTAAAAAAGACCATCTTTGTGGAACCAAATTTAATACTCATTGGTCTAAATCGTATATTAGAATATAATGTCAAGAATATTTAAAATATTTCTGCATATCTATTTTTTATCATTGTTCTCCATTGTTAATGGCCAATTTACAAGTCATTCGCCTTATTCGAAGTTTGGCATTGGAGATATTTTGCAAAAAGGATTTGCTCAAAACAGGGCTCTTGGTGGTATTGGTGTTGGTTTAAGGGCAAAAAACCGTATTAACTATCTGAATCCGGCATCATATAGTTCACAAGACACAATGTCTTTTATTTTCGATGTAGGATTATCAGGTAATTATTCGACGCTGGAAACAACAGAAACTAATCAAATAACAAGAGATATTAATGTAAATCATATTGCGATTAGCTTTCCTATTATAAAAGTCTGGAAATCAAGTTTTGGTGTGGTACCTTTTAGTAAAGTCAGCTATAATTTAATCAGTCAGGAAAATAGTGAAGAAAATCTAAACAGTTATAATATCCTTTATAATGGGAAAGGCGGAATTAACCAGTTTTATTTTGGGAACTCAGTACTAATTGGTAATCATGTTGCATTGGGAATGAACATATCTTATTTGTTTGGAATAATTGAACGCTCTAAAACTATTAGATTAACTGATTACACATACCAGGCATTTACAAATTTTAATGACAAAGTTAATATTGGCGATTTTTATCTTGATTATGGTTTACAATTTTTTTCTAATATCAATGAAAAGAATAAATTAACATTAGGGCTAACCTTTACTAATAAAACTAATATCAATGCTGAATATGACAGTTTAGCCGTTCGCGACTTTATACCGTTTAGAGCCGATACTTTTAACCGTGAAAATTACAGTAAAGAGACAATTCTTTTACCCAGGAAAATCGGAGTTGGACTTACTTATGAGTTAGATAAAAAGTTAACCATAGGTTTTGATTATATATCAGAAAACTGGGAGAAAGCATTATTCCCTGGTCAGGGTGACACACTGGCTAATAGTTCTTCATTTCGATTTGGACTTGAATATACTCCTATACCATTAACCACTGCAGTAAGAAGCAAATATTGGCAGCGCATAAACTTTCGTTTAGGAGGACATTATACAAAATCATTTCTATTAATAGGTGGTAATCAACTTGTTGATTATGGTTTAAGCCTGGGATTAGGTTTACCGTTGAAAAGCGAAAAAAAACTGTTCACAAATACTTCTTTCGGCATCACCTATGAATTTGGACAGAGAGGGACATTGGATAATGGCTTAATACAAGAAACATATCATTTATTATCAATTGGTTTAACTTTATATGATTTTTGGTTTTTTAAACCAAAATATGATTAAAAAAAGATTAGTATGAAACTAAAATTTAATGTTTACTTATCATTTATAATTGTTGTATTTTTTACTTCAATCCAAATTTATTCACAGAAGGGAATTGATGATGGTTCACGTTTTGGCCACGGCGAAGATAGTATAAGATGCGTAAAGAACCTGTCGCTATATAGAGAATATGCCAGGCAAAAGATTTTTAAGGATGCCATCCCATTCTGGAGAGTAGTATTTACCGAATGCCCCAAAGCATCTAAAAATATTTATATTGATGGGGCAAAAATTTATAAATACTATATCGACAAAGAGAATGATGAAAATAAAAGATCCGCATTTATTGATACCTTAATGTTAATTTATGATCAACGCATAAAATATTATGGGGAAAAATGTAATGTTAGAGGCAGACAAGGAGTTAATCTTTTAAGATACCGGAGAAATGACGATATCAAATATATTCAACAGGGATACGATTATCTTAAGGAATCAATTAGTTTATGTAAAAATAAAACTTCAGAGGCAGTATTGGCTACTTTCATATCTGCTTCAATTACTTTATGCTCAAATGAGAAAATTGATAATACACAAGTACTGGAAGATTATTTAGCAAGTACAGATATTATAAATAGTAAACTTAAGAATAAGCCAGATGATGAATCTCTCAAAGATCTGCAGGAAAGTCTGGATAACAATTTTACTAATAAGCCTATCTGTAGCTGTGAAGTGTTGATCCCTGCATTTACAAAAAGATTGGAGGAAAATCCGTATGACGTTGAGAACTTAAAGATTATTACAAAAATCTTAAGGAAAAGTGATTGCTGTAGTGAAAATTTATTTTTCGTTGCTTCCAAAAACTTGCATGATTCACTTCCTTCGGCAGAATCTGCAGAAAATATAGCTATAATGGCTTTTGTTAATTCTAAATATAAGGAAGCTGCAAAATATTATAAACAGGCAGTACAACTTGAGAATGATGAATTAAAAAAAGCTGAATATTATTTAGGCCTGGCAAAAAGTTATTATAAGCTAAATAATCTTCAGGAAGCTAAAAATCTTGCTCTCAAAGCAGCAAACCTGAATAAAAATTGGGGAGAACCGTATTTGTTAATAGGACAAATATATGTTGACAGTAAAGATAATCTGTCAGAGGATTGCCTGCCAAATTCGGTCTACTGGATTGCTGTTGATAAATTCGTTGAAGCAAAAAATATTGATTCAAATGTCGTAAATGAAGCCAATAAATTGATTTCCACATATATAAAGTATTTCCCTACCAAAGAAAATGCATTTTTTTGCGGAGTTAATGAAGGAGATACTTATACAGTTGGCTCATGGATAAATGAAACAACCCAGGCACGCTTTTAGTTTTATTCTAACATATGAATTTTATTAGAAAAAATATTATTCTGTATTTAGCAATAATTTTTTTTGCTTTATCCTGTGAAAATGATATTGAAAAGATCAAAGCACTCACAAGTGAATTAGACATTCCCGAGCGAACGGGTTTTGATGTTGAAGTTACTTACAGTGACTCCGGCAAGCTTATTGGAAAATTGTTTACTCCTGAATTATATAAATATGCAAAAGAAAAAGAACCTTATATTGAGTTTCCTAAAGGTATAAAAGTAGTTTTCTATGATGAAAATGAAGAGTTTGAATCCTATATCCGAGCAAACTGGGCAATTTTTTATGAAAACAAAGAACTCTGGGAAATAAGAAATGATGTTGTTGCAAGAAATGTAAAAAAGGGTGAGCAATTAAATACCGAACAGCTATTCTGGGATCAAAAACTTGGAATTATTTATACTGATAAATTTTCAAAAATAGTAAATGAAGACGGCACTTTTTATGGAGAGAACGGTTTTGAATCAAAAGAAGATTTATCAAAATGGAAATTGATAGGTTCGAAAGGAACAGTTAATGTAAGTGATGAATAACAGGATTAGTTACATATTTGAGATTATCTGGTTACTGCTTGCTGTGACCTGCCTGATTCTTGGGCTTCACAAATCTTATAAATCCGGGATTAATACAGCTTATATATTTTTTATTCTAGCTATACTTTCCTTTGCGATGTATTCTTTACGTCGATACATCAGAAAATCCCAAAAAAATAAATAAATTTGATAAATAAAGTTTTTAATTGTCTGTAGAAGATAAGGTTTAATTTTATATTATCTTTTATCACAAATCTATATATTAGAATTTACTTAATGGTCAGCAATTTTACTATTATAATTATCTCTATTATTTTCTCTGCCTTTTTCTCAGGGATGGAAATTGCATTTATTGTTTCTAATAAACTCAGGATTGAACTTGATAAAAAGCAGGGGATGTTTTATACCAGGATAGTATCAGTTTTTACTTATCATCCCGGGCAATACATTACTACAATGCTGATAGGCAATAATATTGCCCTTGTAGTATATGGCTTGATAATGGCTAAAATTCTGGAACCATTAATTATAAATTTCACATCCTCAGCTATTATAATACTCATCATACAAACAATTATTTCTACATTGATAATATTGATTACTGCGGAATTTCTACCAAAAACCCTGGTAAGAATTAATCCCAATATGGTATTAAAATATCTGTCGTCACCTGTAGTTTTCTTCTATATCATATTTTATCCGCTAACCAAATCAATTCTCTGGATCATTAACTTAATAATTGGAAATATAGTAAATGTCAGGCAATCTGATAATTATTATAGAAATTTGATTTTCGGGAAGATTGATCTTGATCATTTAATAAATGAAAACCAGGAAGAACAGCAAGAAAAAGTATCAGCAAAGAATGATATTAAACTTTTCCAGAATGCCCTGGATTTTTCAAATGTTAAGCTTCGGGACTGTATGGTTCCGCGAACTGAGATAGTTGCAATGGAGCTAAACAGTTCCGTTGATGAGCTTAAGCAAAATTTTATTGAAACCGGTTTTTCCAAAATATTAATATATGAAGAATCTGTTGATAATATTATAGGTTATTTCACATCAAAAGAACTATTTAAGAATCCTTCTGATATAAAATCAAAGCTGATTAATCTGTCGTATGTCGCTGAAACAATGGCTGCAAATAAACTCTTACGAATACTTATTAAGGAACACAAAAGTATTGCTGTAATTGTTGATGAGTTTGGAGGTATTTCTGGTATGGTAACAATTGAAGATATTATTGAAGAAATTTTTGGAGAAATCGAGGATGAACATGATATGATTGAACTTGTAGAAAAACAACTTAGTAATACTGAATTCATCTTTTCAGGACGCCTGGAAATTGACTATATAAATGACAAATATAACCTGGCAATTAAAGAATCGGATGAATATGACACACTTGCAGGCTTCATATTTTATCACCACAAAAGCATACCTAAGATGAATGAGCGATTTACTATTAATAATATGGAATTTAAAATCTTAACAGCCAGCAATACAAGAATTAAAGTAGTACATCTGAAGATTATTAATAATGGCTAGAACTCATGTTATCTGAAAAGTATTATAAAATAATACTCAATAATCAGCCTTAATTCTTTTTGTGAATATTATAAATTAGTATATTCGTAGCCTGAAATTTTAGGCCCCAAGAAAAACAGAGATTTATGGCAACATTACAAAATATAAGAAACCGCGCAGGTTTATTAATTGCAGTAGTAATCGGACTGGCTTTGCTGGCATTTGTGCTTGGAGATATGTTTAATTCCGGACAATCACTATTCTCAAATTCACAATATGAAATAGCAGAGATTGCAGGCAAATCAATTGCTTATAGAGATTACTTAAAGAGAGTCGATAACATGGCTTCAATTTATAAGTTTACCCTGGGAAGAACGTCTCTTGACGAACCGATGATGGATAATATCAGAAAGGATATATGGGATAAAATGGTTCAGGATTTTGTAATGGCGAAAGATTTTAAAGAACTGGGCCTATCCGTATCTGGTGATGAACTTTTTGATATGTTTCAGGGTTCCAATCCTCATCCTCTAATCAGACAGATTTTTACAAATCCTGAAACCGGTACAATTAACAGGACCCAGTTACTTAGATTTTTACAGCAAACACAGGAAGAGACTGAAAGTGATGAAAAAATGTTTAGAATGTATCTTGAGAATGAAATTCATAGATATACAATTTTTAATAAATATAACAATTTGATTAAGAAAGGTTTGTTTGTTACATCTCTTGAAGCAAAGAAAAGCAGAAACTGGACAAATAAGACCGTTGACTGCGATTATATTGTTCAGATGTTTAACACCATACCTGACTCTGCTATTTCTATTACTGAAAAAGATATAACAAATTATTATATGCTTCATAAATCTGATTATGAACAAAATGAAGCAAGGGATATTAAATATGTATACTTTGAAGTAATTCCTTCAGAAGAAGATTATAAAGAAGCAGAGAGATGGATTAATGAAATAGAACCTGAATTTCAAGAAGTTGAGGAGACAAAACAATTTGTTAATTTCCAGTCAGATCTACCTTATGACGATAGAAATTATACATATGATAGCATTCCTGAATTACTCAGGGATTATCTGTTTAATGCAAAACCGGGAACTACCTATGGACCATATTTCGAAAATGAATCGTATAAACTGGCAAAACTGGCTGTAGTAAATTATTTGCCTGATTCAGTAAAGGCAAGGCATATTCTACTTAGAATAGATAAGCAAAATGCCAGACAAATGCTTCATTTGGCTGACAGTCTTAAAAACATGATTATAAACGGCGCCGACTTTGCTGAATTGGCCAGAAATAACTCAGTTGACGGCTCTGCAAATGAAGGTGGTAATTTAGGATGGTTCACTGAGTATGATATGATAAACCTGAAATCATTAAGTGACAGTTGTTTTTTTGGTAAGACAGGTGATGTAAAAATAACATCATCGCAATTGGGCCTTCACATATTTGAAATACTCAGGCAATCGAAAAAAGTTAAAAAAGTACAAATCGGAATACTTGCAAGAAAAGTCGAACCCAGTGAAGAAACTGATCAATTCTATTATTCAAAGGCGAGTGAGTTTGCCGGACTTAACAATACTTACGATAAATTTAATACAGCAATAGAAGAACAAAACTTAATGCCCCGGTTAGCAAAAGATTTAACTGCTCTCGAGAAAAATATCTCAGATCTGGAATCACCAAGAAGCATGGTTAAATGGGCTTATAGCGCTAGTGAGCATGCTGTTTCAAGTGTGTTCAAATTTGCAAATAAGTATGTTGTAGCAGCAGTTGATGATGTAAGAGAAAAAGGATATGCCCCGGTCGAAGATGTTAGGGCTGAATTAGAAATCGAAGTGAAGAAAGAAAAGAAAGCACAGCAAATAATTGCAAATATCAGTAGTAAGCAAAAAGATATAAACTCACTGGAAGAATTGGCATCTGTTTTAAATACGCAAGTACAAACGGCGACAAACGTTAGATTTATTGCACGCAGCTTTGGTGGAGCGGGTATAGAACCTGTTGTAATTGCATCAGCATACTCATTGGATATTAATGAAATATCTGACCCTATAACCGGTAATAATGGAGTTTATGTAATTTCACCAACAAATATTAATGAACCGGAGGAGCCTGATGAAAAAGATATTATGAATGAGAGGGCATTAATTGAAAGAAATTTTGCTACACGTGTCTACTATTCGGCATATGAAATCTTAAAAGAAATAGCTAAAATTAATGATCTCAGGGCAAATTTTTATTAGTCTTTGCGTTAGGGAAATCCGGAAGTAAAAATATCTTATAGATATAATGATTTATGAAATACTACCCAGTATTTTCTTAACAATCTCCGCAATTAACCTATTATCAGCCTTACCAGCCAGTTCCTTAGAAGCTGTACCCATTACTTTGCCCATATCTTTAATTGAAGATGCATTTACTCTCTTAATAATTTCCTGTAACTCTTTTTCCAAATCATCATCACTAATTTGTTCCGGTAAATATTGTTCTATCACTTTAGCCTCTGCCATTTCATTCTGATACAAATCATCTCTTTCCTGGGATTTATAAATTGATGCCGACTCTTTCCTTTGTTTTATTAATTTTTGAATAATTTTTAGTTCTGCTTCGGCAGTTAACTGACCCGAGCTGCCTTTTTCCGATTTAGCGTGTATAAATGCGGTTTTAATGGCTCTGAGCGGTTCAAGCCTATCTTTTTCCTTTGCTAACATTGCAGCTTTAAGGTCTTCTGATACTCTATCAAATAAATTCATTGCTATATATTTATTTAATCAACATTATCATGCAGATAAGAATTATCCTTACGCAATTTAGCTTTTGAATCCTCATCATCGGATAATGAATATTTTGATATTTTAGATTCCTCTGAATGCTTAATATTTTTTAGATTAATATTCCTCCTTTTGTATGCCGGTTCGTTTTCCAGTTTGTCAATATAATTATTATTTTCCGGACTATTATATCTAAGTTCTTTAAGTTCTTCCTGCATTTTCTTGATATTTTTTACTCTCATCGACGCTTTCAATGAATCCACGGGCCTGCTGAATTTAGATGCTGCATTTTGCAATTTTTTTTCTTCGTATATATCAAACTCTATAGTTCGCTGTTTAGTAAAAGGCTCATCTTTATTATTTGATTGATCCCTATCATCTGCATTACCCACGGATTCTGATACCTTGCAATTCATTTGATCATCATCAAGTACAATTTTACGAAAATGTTTTTCTTTAACATAGATATCAGGAATACTCTTAGTACTAAAACCGGTTGCAATTATTGTTATACTTATATGTGATACAAGGGATTCGTCAATGCTGTTACCCCAAATCAGGTCTGTATCTGATCCTGTAGTTTCCTGAACATAGTCTTTTATTTTTTCAATTTCATCCATAGTAACTTCTTCATTACCTGAGGTTATGTTAATTAAAACATTTCGTGCGCCTTTAATATCATTATCATTGAGAAGAGGGGAATTTAGTGCCTCCTTTGCGGCCTGAATTGCCCGGTCCTCCCCTTCGGCCCTGGCTGATCCCATAATTGCCACTCCACTGTCCTTCATTACTGTTTCAACATCCGCAAAGTCAACATTAATACTTCCGGGAACTGTTATTATTTCGGCAATCCCTTTTGCTGCTATAGCTAATATATCATCTGCTTTTGCAAATGCTTCCGAGACCCTTAGATTTCCGTATATTTCACGTATCTTTTCATTATTAATTATTAATAAAGAATCCACATATTTTTCAATCTCAGCGATACCTTCCAGGGCTTGATTAATTTGTCGCTGACCCTCATTACTAAAAGGTATAGTAACAATAGCAACCGTCAATATTTTCAAATCTTTTGCTGCCTTGGCTATTATTGGTGCAGCACCTGTGCCCGTACCGCCACCCATTCCAGCCGTAATAAATACCATTTTAGTATTCCCGGGCAAAACTTCTTTTATATCATCAAGGTTTTCGATTGCAGCTTGTTTTCCTATTTCAGGTTTATTGCCTGCACCCCGTCCTTCAGTTAATGACTTTCCTAACTGGATTTTTACCGGAACAGGGCTATTGGCCAGAGCTTGTAAGTCGGTATTACAAACACAAAAATCAACATCCTTAATTCCCTGCCTGTACATATGATTTACAGCGTTACCCCCACCCCCGCCAACTCCAATGACTCTTATTATAGAAACCTGATTTACCGGAATATCAAAATTCATTAAATCATCCATGGCTTTAAATTTTTTTATTTAGAATTCTATCATTAATTTCTATAAATTCAATATTATGCCTATGTTCTGCAAGCTACCGGGATTGAATATTAAACAATCACATTTTTGCATCATTCTCTTCAATGAACATATTGCTCAGATCTTTGATTAAATCAACTATTTTATTTTTTGTTTTAGATTTCGTCGCTGCTACTTTCTTTTTGTCTCCCGCCTTATTGGTAATGCCCTTACCTGATTCTTTATTTTCCAGAATTTCATATCCTTTAAGCAACAAGCCAATACTTGTAGAATACATAGGTTGATTAATCTCCTCTAATGTATCACTGGCAATTAATTCACTTGGATATCCTATACGAACATCCATTCCCGACCTGTAGTTTACCAGCTGGGGCAAATATTTAAGTAATGATCCCCCTCCGGTCAGTACTATTCCTGCACTAAGTTTATCTATACAATCGGAATTTTCGATTTCAAATAATACTGCATCAATAATTTCCTCCATCCTTGACTGGATTATATATGCAAGGCTTTTAAAGGAAATCTCCTTAGGATCTCTGCCACTTATTCCTGGAATAGTTACAATTTTATCTTCCTGGGCCAAATCCCCTAAAGCAGATCCAAATTGTATCTTTAATGCTTCAGCCTGACGATTAAGTATTGAACAACCTTCTTTAATATCCTTTGTTACTACATTTCCCCCAAAAGGTATAACGGCTGTATGTCTGATAACATCATCATAATAAACCGCTATATCAGTTGTCCCTCCTCCAATATCAACCAAAGCTACGCCTGCTTCTTTTTCATCATTGGTTAGTACCGCAGATGAAGAGGCAAGAGGTTCCAGAATTAGCTGAACAACATCCAACCCAATACTTTCCACGCAATTTTTAATATTTTTTGCAGATGCTATCTGCCCTACGACAATATGAAAATTTGCTTCCAGCCTCCTTCCTGACATTCCTACAGGATTTTTAACTCCGGTTTCATTATCAACAATATAATTTTGCGGTAAGACATGAATAATTTCCTCCCCAACATCAATAGGAATTTTATACATCTCAGAAATCAGTTTGCTTTTATCGTCTTTCGAAATTCTTTTTTCAAAAGAATCTATATTAATATAGCCTCTGCTTCTGACACTTTTTATATGTTGGCCGGCGATTCCAACAAAAACTTCCGATAGTGTTGTCCCCGATTGTTTCTGAACTTCTTCAACAGTCGTGCGTATTGCATTAACTGTCTCTTCAATATTAAGTACAACACCTCTTTTCACTCCTTTGGACGGTGTTTTACTCATGCCCAAAATTTCTAATTTACCGTTATCATTTTTGGTTCCTACTATTGTAACAATCTTCGTTGTTCCAATATCGACGGCAGCTAAAAAATTATTTTTATGGTCCATAATATTATCTTTTTGTACAAATAACTTGGTTTTTAAATTTTAAATTTATTCTGGTGTATTTATTCCAGTCGGTTTTATTAAGATATTCCAAATAAAAAGTCTTTAGTTTATCAAACTTCTCTGCACAATAGGCAGTGTTACCAAACTCAATTATATGTGGCCCGACTCTGGGTATTATTTCAAACTCATACATATCATTTACATATATTTGAACAATCTGTGATCTCCAGAATTCATGTTCACAAATAAATTTAACCAGATGAAAGGCATCATATATTATCTTTTCTTTTTTATTAAAATTGCCAGTTTCAAGCTCCCATATATTATTGATTTTATGTATATTAAAAGGTTCATGAATATGCCCGCTTAATACTAATACATAAGGGCTGAAATTATCAGATACAGGGATTATCGTGCCGTGTTCTCCTAAATAATAGCTGTCATTTTTATTATTAATAATCCTCACCATGGGTTTATGCTGCGTAATTTCAATATTAAGCCTGCCTTTTGTAGTGAAATAAATTTCAGAATTACCTATTTTTTGATTATCCATTAATAATTTCTCTAATTTCTTAATATCAATTTCATTAACCGGATAACCTAAAATATTCAGATTTTCTTCTTCCAAAAGCGACATAATATTTGTCTTATTTAAAAATCTATTATTTAAACTATCCAATATGCTTATTTCAATTGTATTACATAACAAACTCTCTTCCTTTTCAGAAATAAATCCGGTAATAATAACCAAGTATGTTAATATCAGTATCCAGATGGATATGAGCTTAAGTTTTTTCATCAGTTATCTATATTTGTTAGTAAGGAACGTCCTTACAGGCTCAACAAATTGATCAATATCCCCCGCCCCTAATGTTAATAATACATCTACTTTTTTGTCTTTTAATATACTGAGAAGATTATTTTTACTACATAATACTTTATGCTTTATTGTTACTTTATCGTAAATAATTTTTGATGTAACACCTTTTACCGGCAATTCTCTTGCAGGATAAATATCAAGCAAAATAAGTTCATCCAGCCTATTCAGGCTTTCAGCAAATTCATCTGCAAAATCACGGGTTCGTGAATATAAATGAGGCTGAAAGATGCCTGTAATTTTCCGTTCGGGGTAAAGCTTTCTAACCGAATCAATAACGGCATATAACTCCCGGGGGTGGTGCGCATAATCATCAATATATACCAGATCTTTTGTATTAACCCGGTAGTCAAAACGCCGTTCAATGCCATTAAATGTTTTTAAGGCATTTCTAATTGATTCCTGGTTTACTCCGAGCAGATAAGAAACTGCTGTTGCTGCTACTGCATTCTCCACATTAATAATACCAGGATGATTCAATTGCAGGTCTTTGATTTTTAATGTAGGAGTAACAACATCAAAGCTATAGGTACCTTTATTTAATGAAATATTTTCTGCATAAAAATCGGCATTACTGGTTAGCGTATATGTATAATATTCATACCCGGATTTTAAGTTTAGATTTAATCCACTTTTAACCAGTATTTTTCCTCCTTTCCTGGTTTGATTTACAAACTGGTTAAATGCTTTTACCAGTTCATCTTTAGTGCCGTAAATATCAAGATGATCAGCATCAACAGCTGTTATAACCGTAAGATAAGGATTAAACCTCAGAAAGGATCTGTCAAACTCATCAGCTTCAGTAACTATATAATTACTACTTTCAGAGAAAACCAGATTACTATGAAAATTTTTTGAGATTCCGCCCAGGAAGGCACTGCAACCAACATCTGACTGATTAAGTAAATATGCAATCATAGTAGACACAGTAGTTTTACCGTGCGTGCCGGCAACTGAAATATTATTATTATTCTCTGTAATATATCCCAAAATTTCAGATCTTTTAAACAGCTTAAAATTATTTTCCCGAAACAAGGTTAATTCATTATGATCATCAGGTATTGCAGGAGTTGTTATAATTAATGTATCACTTTCTTTCATATAATCCTGAGGGATCAATTTAATATTATCTTCAAAGTGAATTTTTATTCCTGAGTTCATAAGTTCCCCGGTTAAGTCAGTACGGGTACGATCATAACCAGCTACATCTTTGCCAATTGCCTTAAAATACCTGGCAAGTGCGCTCATACCTATGCCGCCTATACCTATTAAATAAACTCTGTTAAAAACATTCAGGTTCACTTATTTTTCAATTTAAAAGTTTATACAGTTCATCCACAATTTTTACTGTTGAATTTTTAATTCCAAGTTTTTTACAATTATGCGCCATAGATTTTGCCAGTTTTTCATCAGCCATAAGCTGAATAGCTTTAGGTATCATCTCTTTTTTTGCACATGAATCCTTTATTACCATTGCCGCATTTTTATTAACCAGGAACATCGCATTTTTTGTCTGATGGTTTTCCGCAACATTTGGAGAAGGAACCAAAATCAATGGTTTTCCTGCAATACACAGTTCAGATATTGAACCGGCACCAGCCCTGGATATTATTACATCAGCAATTGAATAGGCCAGGTCCATTTTAGTGATAAAATCCATTATCTTAACATTATTCACTTTACTATTTTTCAGGCTTTCCTGCATAGAATCAAAGTAGAGCTTTCCTGTTTGCCATATTACATCAATATTTGTTTCACCAATCAAATCAAGATTAGCGGATACACTTTTATTTATTGTATATGCTCCAAGACTACCACCTATTATAAGTAATACTTTCCTTGTACCTGAAATGTCAAAATATTTCAAAGCCTCATCAATCTTCGTTTCCATGTTTAATACATCTTCCCTGACAGGATTACCCGTTAACACAATTTTATCTTTCGGAAAATATTTATCCATCCCATCATAGGCGACACAAATCTTTTTGGCTTTTCTCCCGAGAATTCTATTGGTAATTCCGGCATAGGAATTCTGCTCCTGAATTACAGTTGGAATACCCCTGTTGGCAGCAGCCTTAAGAGCGGGGCTACTCGCATAGCCTCCTGTACCAACAACTAAATCAGGTTTATATTTCCTTATTGTATTTGCGGCCTTAATCAAACTTATGAGTAATTTAAATAATACATTAATATTCTTAATAGTCAAATTTCTATGCAAGCCCCTTACAGGTAGTCCGATAATTTCGTATCCTGCAGCCGGAACTTTTTCCATCTCCATTCTGCCTTTGGCCCCGATAAATAATATATCAATATTTTCATCTCTTTTCTTTAGTTCATTTGCGATTGCGATTGCAGGATAAATATGCCCACCTGTACCACCACCACTAATTAATATTTTCGTTTTTACTACTTGCTTCTTCATTAATCTCTGCATTTTGTGTATTAGTAACTCTGCTTACACTTAGAATAATCCCAAAAGCAATGCAGGTAAATATCATAGATGTGCCACCCATGCTTACCATTGGCAATTGTTGACCCGTGACGGGAAAGATATTTACTGCCACTGCCATATTTACCATTGCCTGCATGACAATGAGAATAGAAAGCCCCATTGCAAGAAATGCCGGAAATGTCCGGTTACATTTCTTAATAATTACTCCCGCCCTAAAAAGTAAATACAGATACAAAATCATTATGATAAGTCCTCCTGCTAAACCATATTCTTCAATAATTATAGCATATATGAAATCAGAATACGGCAAAGGCAAAAAATTTCTTTGAACGCTTTTACCTGGTCTTATTTTAATTATTCCCCCTGACACGATTGCTATTTTTGATTGATCTACCTGGTAATTTTCCTGGCTGTCTTTATTAACAAAACTTTCGATTCTGTTTTTCCAGGTTCCAACCCTTCCTTCCCATTCACTGGAAAGTGCAACAACTATAAATAGCCCGATAAAAACTGTAACAATTAAAGTGAAAACAAATAAATATTTAAAATTAATTCTGCCGATAAACATCAATATAAAAGAAGTACTGAATAATATAATTGCTGTAGACAGATCGGCCGGAAGTATTAGCATACATATAAGTAAAATAGGTATCAAAATAGGGATAAATGCTCCGTAATAGTCTTTTATGCTATTTTGTTTAAGCGACAGCATTCTGGCCACATACATAATTAAAGCTAACTTGGCTAAGTCAGATGTCTGAAAAGTTAAACCTATTCCAGGTATTGCTAACCAGCGGGAAGCCTGATTAATGCTGGTCCCGAAAAATAGAGTTAACACCAGAAACAATACTGCAACGATCAATAATATTTGAGAAAGCCTGGAAAAATATCTATATGAAATTCTATGAGTAATGAAAATTATTACGAGTCCGACTAACAGCAATATTGAGTGTTTTATAACATAATAGCTTGTATCTCCTCCCTGGTACTTATATGCGAGTGTACCTGTTGAACTATAGACAGCCAGCAAGGAAAAAATTGATAATACTACAATAACTGCCCAGATAATAGGATCTCCTTTAAAATATTTTCTGAATTCATTGCTCATTAGAAAATCTTACTCTTTAAATAATTATCAAATTCCAAATATTCAGACCTGCTAACAACTCCCTGGGAATCGTAAAGCAAGATCTTAAAATTACAGTTCTTTTACATATTCTTTAAATTGCCAACCCCTGTCTTCATAATTTTTAAACAAATCAAAACTGGCACAAGCTGGTGATAATAAAACAGTATCACCATCCTCACTAAGGAAATAAGCAGTTTGTACAGCCTCTTTCATCGATTTTACATCCACTATAGTGCTAACAATTTTATCGAATGCTTTATGAATTTTATTATTATCAACTCCTAAACAAATTATTGCTTTCACATTATTTTTTACCAGTTTTTCAAGCTCAGAATAATCATTTCCCTTATCTACACCTCCGGCAATCCAGATTACCGGTTTAATAATAGATTCGAGAGCATACCAAGTTGAATTTACATTAGTAGCTTTTGAATCATTAATAAACTCAATACCATGAACTTGTATAAACCTTTCGAGACGATGTTCAACACCCACAAAATCCATAAGGCTTTCGCGTATAGTGTCTTTTCTTAAATGGAGGACACTAGCTGCAAGTCCGGCGGCCATTGAGTTATAAGTATTATGTTTACCTTTTATTGCCAGATCTGCAACAGAGACTTCAAAATGATCCTCTTCAACTTCAAAATTTATTTTATCATTATTGATATATGCTCCTTGTTGTTTTCTTTCCTTTAAAGTAAATCCCAGCTGTTTTGCCTTAACAACAATCTTTTCCAATTCCCTGATAGTAATCTCATCATCAGAACAATAAATAAAGTATTCATCTTCAGACAAGTTCTGAGTTAATTTGAATTTAGAGTCAATATACTTCTGCAAATTATAATCATATCGGTCAAGATGGTCCGGAGTTATGTTTAACAGAATTGCTATATCAGCCTTAAATTCATACATTCCATCCAGCTGAAAACTACTTATTTCAAGTACATAGTAATCATAATAATCTTCTGCTACTGACATGGCAAAACTCCGTCCGATATTACCTGCTATTCCAACATTCAATCCTGCTTTCTTCAGCATATGATTAAGCAAAGAAGTAGTGGTGGTTTTCCCATTACTACCTGTTACACAAATTTTCTTTGCATCAGTAAACCGACTGGCAAATTCTATTTCTGAAATTATGCGGATATTCTTTTTTCTTATTAATTGTATTATCTCAGATTTTTCGGAAATTCCGGGACTTTTAATTATTTCATTAGCATTTAATATCAGCCGCTCGGTATGTTTATCCTCCTCCCAATCGATCTCATAGTTAAACAGAATTTCTTTATAATAAGGTTTTATTCTGCCAGAGTCAGAAACAAATACATCAAAGTTTTGTTTTTTAGCAAGAACAGCCGCTCCTGTTCCACTCTCTCCGGCACCAAGTATAACAATTCTTTGTTCCATCAATTATCTAATTTTTAATGTAACAATAGTAATTACAGCAAGTAATATACTTACTATCCAAAATCTGGTAACTATTTTAGGTTCAGGATAATTAAGTTTCTGATAATGATGATGCAGAGGAGACATTAATAAAATTCTTTTCCCTTCCCCACATCTTTTCCTGGTATATTTGAAATAACTTACCTGGATTAAAACAGATAAGCTTTCAACAAAAAATACTCCACATAAAATCGGAATTAGTAATTCCTTTCTGATAAGTATGGCATATACAGCAATAATTCCGCCAATAGCAAGACTACCCGTATCTCCCATAAAAACCTGGGCAGGGTATGAATTATACCACATAAATCCAATAAGTGCCCCGATGAATGCACTCATATAAATCACAAGTTCACCTGAATGAGGTATATACATAATATTTAAATAATCTGCAATTATGGTATTACCCGAAACGTATGCTAAAATTCCAAGAGTAGTGCCAATAATAGCTGAAGTTCCGGACGCCAAACCATCTAAACCATCTGTAAGGTTTGCACCATTTGAAACTGCTATTACAATAAGAATCACCGCAATAATAACAACAATCCAGGCCCAGTCTTTTGCCTTACTGCCTAAAAAGCCAATCATTATCGCATAGTCAAATTCATTGTTTTTAAAGAAGGGTATATTAGCTCTTGTCGACTTTACATCACGCGTAACAACAACTTCTTTATATTGAGTTTGATCATCTCCTTCGATTACCTGTATAACTGGTTTTCCTTTTTCATTTAGTACTTTTTCTCTTACAACAATGTCTTTGCTAAAGTGAAGAGTAAGTCCAACTATAAGTCCGATTATTATTTGTCCTGCAATTTTAAATTTACCCCTTAGTCCGCGTTTATTTTTCCTGTAAACTTTTATATAATCATCAAGAAATCCTACAAATCCCAACCATACAGTAGTTATAAGAATTAAAATGATATAGACATTTTTGAGATCTCCGAATAATAATACCGGTATTAATATAGAAGCAAGGATAATTAATCCTCCCATAGTGGGCGTATCTTTCTTTTGTGCCTGCCCTTCCAGTCCTAAATCTCTGACAGTCTCCCCAATTTGTTTTTTCTTAAGAATATTAATTATTCTTCTGCCAAATAATAAAGAAATAATGAGTGATGTTATTACAGCCATTGCTGATCTGAATGAGATATATTCAAACACTCCTGCTCCGGGAAAATCATGCTTTTCAAGATATGCAAACAGATAGTAAAACATAATATTTATACTTATTGTAAATTCAGTTTATTCAACATAAACTGTTCATTTATAATTTCTTTGTCATTAAAATGATATCTTGTACCCTTAATTTCCTGGTAATTCTCATGTCCTTTACCCGCCACCAAAATTATGTCACCGCTATTGGCCAGCATACAAGCTGTTTTAATTGCTTCTTTCCTGTCAGCAATTATTAAAACACTATTTTTATAGCTATCCTCCACCCCTGCATACATGTCATTGATAATATCTTCCGGAATTTCATTCCTTGGATTATCTGAAGTTAGAATAGTCTTATTGCTATTTTCAACTGCAATCTTTGCCATTTTGGGACGTTTGGTTTTATCCCTGTTTCCTCCTGCACCTACTACTGTTATTAGTTGTTCGCTCCCGGTTCTTATCTTATTGATAGTTGTTAAAACATTAAATAATGCATCAGGCGTGTGAGCATAATCTACTATTGCTATTACACCATCATTTGATTTAGAGTATTCAAATCTTCCTTCAACAGCATCGAGGGTACTTAATATTTTCAGAATCTCATCCTTAGGTTGATCTAATAATCTTGCACATGCATAAACTGACAACAGGTTATATGCATTAAACTCACCAATATATTTAGTCCAAACCTTAGTTTTATCTATACTAATTTGCATGCCATCGAAATGACTTTCTATAATTTTAGCCTTAAAATCTGCTATAGTCTTAATTCCATAATATTTCTTTGTGGCAGGAGTATTCTGAACCATAATTTTACTATTCCTGTCATCTGAATTAACCAGCGCAAAAGAGCCGGATTTAAGACTGTCAAAGAATAATTTCTTTGCTTTCAGGTATTCATTAAATGTTTGATGGTAATCAAGATGGTCATGAGTTATATTAGTAAAAATTCCCCCCTTGAAATTCAGTCCGGCTATTCTTTCCTGTACTAATGCATGGGAACTTACCTCCATAAAGGCATATTTACATTCTTTATCAACCATCTCTTTAAGTATCCTGTTTATTTGAATGGGATCAGGAGTAGTATGAGTAGCTTCAATTGCTTTATTGCACACGTAGTTACGAACTGTAGACAATAATCCTGACCTGTATCCAAATCTTTGGAAAAGCCTGTATAGTAAGGTAGCTACGGTAGTCTTACCATTTGTTCCTGTAATTCCTACTAATGTTAATCTTTCTGATGGATTGTCATAGAAATTTGCAGCCACAATTCCCATTGCTTTTGCTGAATTTTGAACTTTAACCAGGGTTACATTATCATATATTTCATCCGGCAAAGTTTCACAAATTATTGCTGAAGCCCCGTTTTCAATAGCCGTTATTATAAACTTATGACCGTCAATTGAGGTTCCTCTGATTGCCACAAACAGTTGTCCGGATTTAACCTGCCTGGAATCAAAAGTAATGGCATCAATTACTGTACTGCCTGGCCCAACGAGTTTTTGAACTTCAACATTTTTTAATATGTCATCAAGTTTTTTCAAATCTCCCTTATATAAAGCTCATTTCAAGAATTATTTCTTTACCTTTCGGAACCATTGTTCCCGGTGCAATTGATTGACTTTTTACGCTTCCTCTTCCTTTTAAAACAACCTTAAGGCCGGCATTCTCCAATAAATAAACAGCATCTTTTGCCCCCATTGCAACCACATTGGGTACCAGTTTCTGAATAATCTTTCTCTCATTAAACTCAATATGATCCTCCTTTTTTTCTGTTGTTACCCAATCTGACTTAACATTTTCATCCTTTACTTTAATATTCAATGTATTGAAAACCTTTTGCAGTTGGCTCCTGTTCCCATTTTTTGAATATGGCATATTAACAAGCATCCTATTCTTTTTATTTACTTTCTCCTTAATCATTAAATTTGAGGCATATATTCTTTGCGCAATTTCAAGAAAAACTGGTCCGGCTACCTGGTGCCCATAATAAACATTCTTTGAAGGAGAGTTCACTACAACTATGCATGAATATTTTGGATTATCAGCAGGGAAATATCCAACAAAGGTTGCCTGATAACTTACAGTTGAGTCTGTTTTATAACCATATTTTTTATTATAAATCTGATTTGTGCCGGTCTTTCCTGCAATCTTAAAATTCTCAATCTTAAGATTTCTGGCAGTTCCTTTCTCAACCGCACCTTTTAGCAATATCTTAGCTTTCTTAAGTGTTGATTTTGAACAAATTGACGGATTTAATATTTCCTTATTAAATACCTTAATTGTTTTTCCATGATATTGCAATTCCTTCACAAAAATTGGTTTCACCATTTTACCATTATTGGCTACCGCATTATAGAAAGTAAGTGTTTGTAACGGCGTCAATTTTAATTCATATCCATGAGACATCATCGCCAGGGAGATGCCTGACCATAACTTGTCACCCGGATATTTAATCAGAGGCTTGCCTTCACCAATAATTTCCACACCAAGCTTCTCGTTTAAGTGCATACTATATAATCTGTCGACAAAATGATGCGGCCGTTCCTTATAGGCTTCAGTAATTAATTTTGCAACTCCAACGTTTGATGATAATTCAAAAACTCTTTGAAGAGTTATTTTGCCATAGCCACCATCATAGTAGCTATCATCTTTAATTATCTTATCGTAATATTTAAACATCCCATTTCCTGTGTCAATAGTATCGTTTAAATTAATATATCCATCTTCCAATGCTGCCATTAATGCCGGAAGTTTAAATGTTGATCCCGGCTCAGTACTTTCGCCGATTGCATAATTAAAAAGTTCTCTGTAAATATCGTTTTTATCCTTACCCAGATTTACAATTGCTTTAACTTCACCAGTCTCAACTTCCATTAGTACGGTAGTGCCATGATGAGCATCCTGCTTAATTAATTGTTTTAATAGTGCTTTCTCAGCAACATCCTGATAATCAATATTAATTGTAGTAACTACATCCATGCCATCCTGAGGTTCGATTTCATTTTTGTTACTGACAGGTATCCAGACATTACCTGATATTTTTTGTTTCAGCTTAATACCTTCAACACCTGACAGTTGCTGGTCATAGGCTCCTTCTATTCCTACAATATTCCCCCTGTTATCTTTGGTTGTGTAACCAATAAATCTTGCTGCAAGATTATTATGAGGTCTTATTCTCCTGTTCTCCTGTAAATAAATTAATCCCCCTTTGTATCTTCCTCTTCTAAATATTGGAAATGTTTTTAATTTCTTGAGCTCTATATAATTAACTTCTTTCTTTATAAGATGATATCTCTCAAATTTCTTCCTTGCATGAATAAGTTCACGTTTATATTCCCCTTTTGATTTGTCTCTAAAAAGACCTGCTAAACAAAGGGAAAGAGAATCAACTTTACTGTAAAATAAATTATCCGGCAGTGAACCTGTATTCAAGTCCATTCTTACTTCGTAGAGAGGAATTGATGTAGCCAGGAGCCTCCCGTCTTCAGCTAAAATATTACCTCTGTTTGACGGGATTATTATATTCTTTAAAGTAGATTCTTTAGCTTTTTCCAGCCATTTATTCTTTTCTGCTGTTTGCAGGTAAATAATCTTCCCTATTATCCAGAATCCAAAGAATAAAAATACCAGGTAAATTATTCCCGCTCTCCACAATATGTCTTTTTTTAATGACACTATAGTCTCTTTTTTCTTTTAATTAATATCTCCGGAGACTTTTCCGGTAATGATAATTCAATCTTCCTTTCATTGATCAATTTGATAACCTCTGACGGGCGCCTTATATTCATGAGTTCGGAAGCTGTAGTAATCTGCTCGGAACACATATTCTTAACCTCAATCTGAAGATTATTCAATTTTCTAACCAGGCGTTCAGCGTGATACCGGTTACCTATGTATATTACCGCTACTAATGTTAAGAAAAGAACAAACGGAAGTTGTCTTACCACTCTCGACTGAGTTAAAATGCTTCCACTGAAAAAACTTCGAATTGAAAATCCTCTCATTTCATTCTGCTCCTGTTCCTGATCAATAAATTCAATATTTTTATAATTACTTTTCATTGAGAGTTACATATATTTAGTTTCTTTCAGCTATCCTTAATTTTGCACTTCTTGCCCTGTTATTCTTATTAACTTCTGCCTGATCCGGAATTATGACTTTTTTATTTATTGCCCTGAAGGGCAAACTATAGTCTCCATAAAAGTCTTTTCTTATTCCTTCATTAAAATTTCCCCACCTTATAAAATTCTTCACAAGCCTGTCTTCAAGCGAATGATAGCTGATAATTACCAATCGTCCGCTTTGGGCAATTAAATCTATAGTTTGCAGCAAAAATTCTTTGAGGCTCTCAATTTCATTGTTAACCTCAATTCTCATTGCCTGAAATACTTTAGCCAAATATTGATTTTCTCTGTTCTTTGGAATACATTTGGAAATAGTCCCGATAAACCGGTCAACTTTGTCAAATAGCTTTTGTTCTCTCGTTGTTATTATTTCGTTTACTAAATGTGAGACATTCTTCAATTCACCATAATTACGAAAAACTCTCTTCAACTCCTCAGCAGAATAACTATTTAATAAATCCTTTGCCATAAATTTTGACATTTGATTCATCCTCATATCCAGTATCCCATTATACCTGAAAGAAAATCCCCGCTCTTCGCTATCTATAAAGTGTGATGAAACACCCAGATCTGCTATTATACCGTCTACTTTATTAATTTTATAATACCTTAAATAATTTTTTAAGTACCTGAAATTTCCGTTAATGAAAGTGAATCTTTTATCATTTATAATATTTTTAGTAGTATCATCATCACAATCAATACCCAATAAACATCCATCTTTTAGCCTTATTAAAATCTCACGTGAATGCCCTCCACCTCCATAAGTGACATCGACATAAGTACCTGATAATTTAATATTTAAACCATCAATACTTTCCTTTAATAAAACCGGATAATGATAATACATCATTCATTTGTTTCATTATTTATACTCCCCATAATTTTCTCAGCTAATGCAGCAAAATCCGGACTCCCGCTTTCTATCTTATGATATATTTCTTTTGGCCAAATCTCAATCTTACCAAACTGGCCGGCCAGGACTAATTCCTTATCAGCTTCTATTTCATCTAATAATCGTTTCGGAATTAATAACCGGTTATTTGCATCAAGTAATACTTCTGCTATACCTTTGAAGAACCCTCTGAGAAATTTATTATGTTCCTTGTTATATGGATTAGTTTTACTCCTTAGGATCTTGTTTTGTCTTTCCCATTCCTCTATCGGAAATAATAATAAACAGTTTTCAAATATGTCTTTCTTTATAACGAATTTATCCTGTATATCCTTTGACATTTGCCTTTTAAAAGCAGAGGGTAATAATATACGGCTCTTGGCATCAACTTTGCATGTATGGTCACCAATAAATGTTGTCATACGGAATATATTAATAGTGAACAAAATTAAAGAAAATTTTTCCACTTTTTACCACTTTTATCCATTTTTTGACACCATTGTTAATAAGTTTCTAAAATTTTGCTTGCTATTATTTAAAATATAGCAATAAATAGAAAAAGTAATTATGCTCTAACATTCTGATAATCAATTTGCCACATTTCCTAAGACGAATTTTTAAGCAATCAAACTGCATTAAATATTATATTTGCATGTTCATTAGTTATTGCTAATGATTCCATTGATATTAAATAATAATAAAGAACCGGTCTATAATCAAGCTATGGCAGAAAAAACGCTGACAGGAAAATTAAATATTAAAGACGCATTTTATAAAAAAAATCCACGGGTAGCAAAGTTACTCCCTGGCTTTGTTTATTGGTATATTAAGAGGATTGTGCATCAGGACGAGATGAATGATTTTTTGGATGTCCACGGGAAAAAGAGGGGTATTGAATTTATAAATGCAGTTGTGGAATACTTTAACATTTATTTTAACGTAAGCGGAGAAGAGAAGATCCCTGAGAAGGGAAGACTAATATTTGCAGCTAATCATCCTTTGGGAGGATTTGATGGTATAGTATTGATGCATATAATTGGTAAATATTATAAAAACATCAAATTCCTGGTAAATGACATATTAATGAACATAATAAACATGGAAGAATTGTTTATTCCTGTGAATACTTTCGGAAGACAATCTGCTGAGTACGTTAACAGAATTGAAGGAGAATATGCTTCAGATGTTCAAATATTAAATTTCCCTGCAGGTATTTGTTCCAGGAAAATAAAAGGTAAAATAATAGATTTGGAATGGAAGAAAAGTTTCATTAATAAAGCAATACAGCATAAAAGGGATATTGTTCCTGTACATTTTGGTGGCAAAAACTCAAATTTCTTTTATAATCTCGCAAATTTTCGTAAAGCTTTAGGTATAAAAACAAATATAGAATTATTCTTCTTAGCGAATGAGTTGTTTAAACAAATGAATAAGATCATTTCAGTAAAATTTGGCGATTCAATTTCATATAAAACATTTGACAAAAGTAAAACTCACAAAGAATGGGCAAAGTGGGTTAAAGAAAAGGTTTATGCTTTAAACGGAGTATACGATGTACCTATATAGAAAATTCTCTACCCAGATAATTTTAAATAATAAAACTTAACTAAAAATATTTTATTAATTTGCACTAATAAAATTATTTAATTTTCTTATGAAACGTATAATACCGCCAGTTGACAGGGAAAATGTTGAAAAGGAACTTACTAAAGAAAAGTTTCTAAGAAATACGAATTATGGTAATAACCTCTTATATATAATTGATAATCACGACTCCCCATATATAATGCAGGAAATAGGAAGGCTAAGGGAACTTACCTTCAGGGCTGCAGGTGGTGGAACAGGGAATGAAATTGATATCGACAGGTTTGATACCGGTAAAACACCATACAAGCAACTCATCGTCTGGGATCCTGAAAAGAAGGAGCTTCTTGGAGGTTATCGCTACTTCATATGCTCAAATGCTGTTCCGGATGAGGACGGAAATTATAATTTGGCAACTTCCAGATTATTTAAATTTTCAAGGAAATTCAAAGAGGAGTACCTTCCTTATGTTATTGAGCTTGGGCGTTCATTTATTCAGCCTGCATATCAGGCTACAAACAGACATAGTAAGGGACTGTATGCCCTGGATAATTTATGGGATGGTTTGGGGGCAATATGGATTAATAATCCGGGAATTAAATATTTCTTTGGTAAAGTAACAATGTATACAAATTATAACAGGGAGTGCAGGAATTTGCTATTGTATTTTTTAAAAAAGTACTATGATGATCCCGATAAGCTGGTCAATCCTTATGAACCACTTGAAATAGAGACAGATATTGACAGTTTAAAAGGAATTCTGACAGGAAAAACCTATCAGGATAATTATAAATTATTATCACAATATATAAGATCACACAATGAAGTTATACCTCCTTTAATTAATGCTTATATGAATTTATCTCCTACTATGAGATGCTTTGGCACGTCTATGAATTATCATTTTGGAGGGGTAGAAGAAACTGCTATAATGGTAATAGTCAATGACTTGAATCCTTCAAAGGCTGAAAGGCATATAAACACTTATAAGCAAAATAAAAGTAAAAACCAAAATATTTAAGGTTTACCATCCGGGCTAACACTTTTACTATATCAGTATGCCCTGATATTCCTACGCTCAATAAAATTTATAAAAGATGCATTAACGACTTTATTTCCTCCGGGTGTAGGATAATTACCGGTAAAATACCAATCCCCCAAATCATTAGGGCAAGCTTTGTGAAGGTTTTCAATGGACTGATATATAATTTCAACTTCAGCGTTTACATCAGGTGTTTTTAACATTTGTGATATTTTCTTCGAAATTTCATCAGCAGAAAAATGTTTATATATTTCTTTCACGTAATTAATAATTTTTTCTTTCGGTATATTTTGCTGCTTTTTAGACTTTTTATATATATCATTAATAACAGATTCATTTCCGCTTTCAATTAGGAGTTCTATTGCGGCCCTGAATGCAATAAAATCTCCCAGTTTTGCCATATCTATTCCATAACAATCGGGATACCTGATTTGTGGTGATGATGAAACTATAATTATTTTTTTTGGTCCGAGACGATCAAGAATTCTTATAATACTATGTTTCAATGTAGTACCTCTTACTATTGAGTCATCCAGAATAACTAAATTATCTTTACCTTTTTTAATTGTATCATAAGTTATGTCATATACATGTTCTACCAGATCATTTCTACCTTTATCCCGTGAAATGAATGTTCTTAGCTTAACATCTTTTATTGCTATCTTCTCTATCCGTGGTTTTATTGTGATAACACGTTCCAGCCATTGTTTAGAAATATTATTTCCTAATTTAAATAATTTTTCTTTTTCTTTATTTTTCATGTAATAGTCAATTCCTTCTATCATCCCATAAAATGCGGATTCAGCTGTATTAGGTATATATGAGAAAACAGTATCATCCAGATTATCTTTTACAGCTTTCGAAATTTGAGGTATTAATAGTTTACCCAGCATTTTCCTTTCCTTATAAATATCTTTATCGCTACCCCTCGAAAAATATATTCGTTCAAAAGAGCAGGACTTCCTTTCAAAGGGTCCCCGTATTTTTCTAATTAACAAATCACCACTTTTCTTTATAATAATTGAATATCCGGGTTTAATTTCATTTACTGTGTCACAGGCAACATTCATTACCGTTTGAATTACGGGGCGCTCTGATGCCACAACTACAACCTCATCATCATGATAATAAAAAGCAGGTCTTATACCCCACGGATCACGCATCACAAAAGCATCACCGTGCCCTATTAAACCTGCAATTACATAGCCCCCATCCCACTTTTTACTTGATTCGCGAAGTATATTTTCGATTTTAATACTTTCCTCAATTAAGCTTGAAATTTCTTTATTGGAGTAACCTTTATTTTTGTATTTGTCGAATTCTTTCTGGTTTTCAATATCAAGAAAATGCCCAACATTTTCCAGCATTATTACTGTATCAATTTTATCCCTCGGATGCTGACCCAGGTTAATCAATCTATGAAAAAGCTCTTCTACGTTAGTAAGGTTAAAATTTCCTGCCAGCACAAGGTTCCTTGATTTCCAATTATTCTGCCGCATTATTGGCTGCACATTCTCAATTCTGTTCTCGCCATATGTGCCATAGCGAAGATGACCTAATAATAATTCGCCGGAGAAAGGCAGGTTTTCTTTTGCCCATTTTGAATCATTAATTCTAATAGAATCTTTAATCCCAACTTTAAGGAAGTCCTTGTTAACTTTTTTAAATATATTATCGATTGCAGATTCTTCATTTGATTTATATTGATTGATATATTCATGCCCCGACTCCAGATCAAATTTTAAAGTTACTACTCCTGCTCCATCCTGCCCGCGATTATGTTGCTTTTCCATTAGCAGATATAGCTTCTGCAATCCATATCTCCATGTTCCATATTTTAACTGATAATACTCTAACGGCTTAAGTAACCGTATTAGAGCTATTCCGCATTGGTGTTTAATCTCATCACTCATTCCGTAACATACTGAATTCTTATTTTAAATCTGGAAATGAAATCATAATATCTCTCACAATAAAAGCATTAGGGAAATTCCTTTCAATAATTTTTAAAAATTTAGCCGCCTCGCTTTCGGTTCTGAAATCGCCGACATATAGTTTATAATATGGATAAATAAAGGTTTCATGACATGTTATACTGTCATATTTATTTTTAAATTTCGAACGGACAGCTAAACATTTCTTTCTAGCGTCCTGCCCGGTATCACGAAATATAGAAATTCTATATCCTTTGATTCCCCTAAGTTTTTGCTGGGTTTTTAAATGATAATCCAAAAAGGTAAAAATTGAACTATCCTGATTAATCTTTACTTCTCCCTGATAAAAATTTTTCTGATTAAGTCTGGAAAAAATTTCAATCTGTTCCTGAGCCTTAGAAACATTCAGGTTAAAAAGGATTAAAATAATATTAAATAAGTAAATGCAAGATTTCACGCAATTCCTAAGTGTATATTTACCCGCCAAAATTAGTTAATTTTTATAAAGAATTAAGATAATTACTTAAATGAATTTATTATGGAAGTTTCTTTTACATTAATCTTTCTATTTATCAGAAAAGACTTAAATCTAATATATCCCTCTATATCGATACTTAATTTCTCCTCTTTAAAAAGAGCAAAAAAAACAGAAAATCCCTGAATTATATTTGCTATTCTCAATCTTAATTTAAGATTATGAATTTCATTTGATTTCGCCGGTATAATTATCACATCATCAGTTTCCAGTCTGCCTAAATAATAATTATTAATTGATGCCTTAACATTAATTTCTTTGATTTTAAATCCAAATTTATTAGGATTCAATATTGGGACATTTATTTCAAATTCAATTATATTATCTTTTAATCCTTTAAACCTTAAATTTTCAATTTCACCAACCTCAATATCCTTAAAATTTGCACATCCTGATAATAAAATTATAAGAATAAAACATAAATATCTTATCAAAAGTTTATTTGTATTAAAAAATTGATTCAAATCCATTATGATATTATAATATTGTTTAAATCATTTAAATTTACTTTCATTAAATGATTCAGGAAATTTATACAATTTTACTAATATTTAATATTTATTTAACCTGCAAACCTAACTATTATTATAAATAAATTGAGGTTTAACAGATTTCTCAACTTTATTTACTAATTTGAAATTAAAAAATCATGGCCACCAAAAAGCAAATAGAAGAATTTTTGGAATCAAAAAATCTGGCTATAGCCGGAGTTTCCAGAGATAAAAAAAAATTTGGATATCGTGTCTTCGAAGATTTAACCAGCAAAGGATATAATGCATATCCCATAAATCCTAATACTGATGTAATAGACGGAAAAAAATGTTATAATAGCGTGAGTGAGTTACCTTCCGAGGTTAATAGCCTTTTGATTTTAACTCCAAAAAGCAAAACCGATTCTGTACTGAGAGATGCTATAAATAAGGGAATAATTCATATTTGGGTCCAGCAGATGTCGGAGACTAAAGATACTATAAGGATTGCTGAAGAGTATCAAAAGGAAATTATTCATAAAAAATGTATATATATGTTTTCTGAACCTGTTACGGGTGGACATAAATTTCACAGGATTATTTTAAAATTATTTGGTATGTTGCCTAAATAGAGAATAAATTATTAAATTTAATATAAATAATAGTCATGAAAATGAAATCAGCAATAATAATTTGTATGTTTTTTTTCACTATTAATATGTTATCTCAGGAAACAGGATGCATTACCGGTTCATGTGATAATGGAAAGGGCGTGTATATTTATACAAACGGATATAAATATCAGGGAAATTTTATAAATGGTAAACGGGAGGGCTATGGGCAACTTAGTAATCCAATTGGTGAGAGTTATGATGGTATGTGGAAGGATGATAATTTTCACGGGCAGGGAACATATATATGGTCAAATGGAGCGAAGTATATTGGCGAATGGAAGAATGGCGTACAAGATGGTTATGGAATATACTATTATACAAACGGTGATAAATATACAGGCTATTTCAGAAATAATAAATTTCAGGGTGAGGGAAAATATACGTGGGCAGATGGTTCAGTGCAGGAAGGTAATTATGAAAATGGAGAATATATTGAACCAGAGTAGTACTATTACAAGCAGAAGACCTAGATATCTGATAACTCAGAATTCTTAATCCGGGCATTATTAATACTGGCATTCAACTCAAATCCAATTAATAAGGTAAGAGCATTAAAATTAATCCAGAGCATTAGGGCAATGAGTGCTCCTATTGAACCGAAAAACCTGTTAAACTGGGCAAAATTATTCACAAAATATGAAAATCCTAAAGAGGCTATTATTGTTAACATAGTTGCTAATGTAGATCCTGCCGAATAAAATTTCCATTTTGGTTTTCTTAAAGGAGCCAGGTAATAAAGAAAAGAAATAGAGAAAAATGTTAAACTTACAATAACGAGCCATTTCCCCACCATCAGCAAATAATAGGTTAAATCAATTTGAATTATTTCGTATTCAACAAGTTTTTTTACTCCCAATTTACTAAAGACTATTAGCACAGTAGCCGTGATTACAAGTAAAGCAAATATAAATACCAGTCCTACTGATATCAACCTGCGTTCATACCACGGACGGGTTTCAATAGTATGGAAAGTAGCGTTGAATGCTTCGATTATGCCATTTACACCTTTTTGTGCAAAGAAAAATGCTGTTAATAATCCAAATATTTGTAGGCCTCCTCTTTTTATAAAAATTTCAGCTAAGAGTGATTCAATTGCTATGTAAGAATTCTCAGGAATAATATCATATAAAATTTCCATTAATCCCTGCTGGAAATTTCTAATTGGCAAGTAAGGTATTAAGGTCAGCAGAAATATAATTCCGGGGCCTAGCGCTAATAAAAAATTAAACGCTATTGCAGTTGCTCTGATATTAAGAGATCCCTTTAACAAACCTTTGAAAAAGAAGGTAAAAACATTATAAATAGGTACTCCCTCAAATCCTATGATAGATATCCGGCGAAAATAATCTCCCAACTGATGAACCCGTCTGTTAAAAAATTTGTAGGTTCTTTGATGATTATCCTGATCCATTAAACGTGAATTATGTGAATCTGGTTAATCCTCAAAAATAATCATCATAACTTAAATAACAAATTCTAAATTTTCGAAAGTCAAGCATATTAATGAATTCACTCAATATATTGGGCTTAACTGCAGTCAGGTTTTTTATATTCATTGTTGCTTACCGTAATATCCTGACCAGGAATATCTCTGAAGATATAGTCTAATTACCTCTAATATAGCACATTTTAGTCATCAACTGCTTGTTCTATTAATTGACTAAATTTCCAACCTGTATTATCGGTATCTATATCCTGTGTTTGTTTCATTATAATACCGATGATTTTCTCTTTTGGATCTGCAAAAAATTGGGTATTAAAATATCCACCCCATTGGAATGTTCCCATACTGCCGCGACCTCCCATATCTTGTCCTTTTTTATTAATCACACCAAATGCTAATCCATAATATTTTCCCGGCTTAGTATAAAGATCACCAACCTGATTGCTCATCATAAATTGAATAGTTGTTCTACTAAGTATGCGTACTCCATTTAACTCCCCATTATTCAAATACATTTGCAAAAAAGTAGCGTAATCTTTTGCAGTACTTGAAAGTCCTGCTCCTCCAGAAAAAAACTTTTTTGCTCCTGTTATGGGAAAATCCGGATCATAAAATGTAGTAGGGTATTTTATCCAGCTTTCATCTTCTTTTGTTTGAACTGAAACCAATCTATTCTTTTTTGATTCCGGTAAATAAAACCAAGTGTCATCCATTCCCAGCGGATTAAATATCCGGGTTCTGAAAAACTCATCGAGTGGGATTCCTGATACTATTTCAATAAAATAACCCAGTACATCAAGCCCTTCGCTATAAGTATATTTTTCACCCGGATTATGGTGTAAGGGAAGCTTAGCCAGTTTCTTAACACTTTCTTCAATGGTTATATCTTCTGTGGTGTATAAATCTATTATTCCAGCGTCTTTGTATATTTTTTTAAACCGTACATCCCTATCAATAACGCCATATCCAATTCCTGATGTATGTGTCAAAAGATGTCTTATTGTGATTGGGATTTTGGCAGGAGTAGTATCATAGGTTCCATCTTCGTATAAGGTATCCAGTACCTGAGCATCTTTGAATTCTGGAATGTACATAAATATGGGATCATCCAATCTAAACTTTCCTTCTTCCCAAAGCATCATTACAGCTGT